>NZ_WNJY01000006.1:0-80030 GCF_010892355.1 Granulicatella sp. zg-ZJ
GAGTATTAAGAACTTTCAAAGGGTATTTACCCTATATTAAAAACACCTTTATCTACCATCATTTGACTAACGGTGCACTTGAAGGTATCAATCATAAAATTAAAGTACTTAAGAGAAATGCCTATGGTTATCGTAACTTTTCACATTTTAGAAATCGTATTTTATTCATGTGTAAGTTATATGTACCATATACCGTACCATCTACTTCACTAGTTGCTTAATAGTTTAAGTCAAAAGTGATATACGAATAGCTCCTCCCCCGCACAACGTAGGGAAAGAGACATGTATCGTATACATTTCGGTGAGCCGTACATCACTTTGTGACTTAAAATGAAAAGATAGTGACTTAACATCTGTTAAATCACTACCTTTATAAGCTATCAACCCTATTTGACATAGAGCCACAAAAAAATTGGCATCCCGTACGGGATGCCAATTTTGATACGTCATTAAAATTATTTTAATGTTACAGTTGCGCCAACTTCTTCTAATTGAGCTTTTAACGCTTCTGCTTCTTCTTTAGATACGCCTTCTTTAACAACAGATGGAGCACCGTCAACTAATTCTTTAGCTTCTTTCAAGCCTAATCCAGTTGCTTCACGAACAACTTTGATTACTTTGATTTTGCCGTCGCCAGCGCTTGTTAATTCTACGTCAAATTCTGTTTTTTCTTCAGCTGCTGCTGCAGGTCCTGCTGCGATTGCTACTGGAGCTGCTGCTGTTACGCCAAATTCTTCTTCGATAGCTTTTACTAAGTCGTTTAATTCTAAAATTGTTGCTTCTTTAATATCTGCAATAATTTGTTCAATGTTTAATGCCATTATAATTTCCTCCGATTTATACATGTTTTTATTTTTGTTACACTAGGCAACTTTTTGTGTGGTTAATAAAATTAAGCCACTTCTTCTTTTTGTTCTGCAACAGCTTTGAAAGCCAATGCTGTATTGCGAACTGGTGCTTGTAATACTGATAAAAGCATTGAAAGCATTCCATCGCGGTTTGGTAAAGAAGCCAATGCTTCGATTTCTGCTTTTGAAGATACTTTACCTTCAACGATACCAGCTTTGATTTCTAACGCATCTGATTTTTTAGCAAACTCAGCAATAATTTTTGCTGGTGCTACTGCATCATCATTTGAGAATGCAACAGCTGTAGGTCCAACTAAAGCTTCGTCTAATCCTTCTAAGTTGTTTTGAGCAACTGCACGACGTACAATACCGTTTTTCAACACTTTAAATTCAACGTTTGCTTCACGTAATTGAACACGCAATCTTGTTACTTCATCAACAGTTAATCCTAAGTAGTCAACAATAACAACTGAAGATGCTTCTTCAATTTTTTTAGCAACTTCTTGAACTAACTCTGCTTTTTTAGCAATAGCTGCTTCGCTCATTCATTTCACCTCCATTAGATTTGGGGTAGCACTTTTTAAATAAAAAAGCCCTACATCACCCAAGACATAGAGAACCACAGAAATTTATATTAAATATCTATCTTCCTCGGTAGGATATTAAGGATTTCTCCACCCACTGTCTTTGGTAGCTTTTCACTTTCTTTATCTTACCCTTTTTACTTTTTTATGTCAACTATTTTATTAAAAAATCTTGATTTAGTAAATTATATAATTAAGTTAGCCAGTAGTACAAAAAAAGCATCTCATAGGATATACTTTTAGTAACAACAAAAAAAGGATACCAAGAGATGCAAGAATACTATAACACCAAAGGCAAACATATAACAGAAAAAGAACGTTACTTCATCGAAAAATGGAAAAAAGAAGGAAAAAGCAATAGAGAAATCGGTAGATTATTAGGAAAAAATCACCAAACCATCAATAATGAAATCAAACGTGGACTTATCGATTTATCTTTTCATGGCGGCACTAAAGAATACTTTGCTCAAAAGGCACAAAACGATTATCGTCGTTTACGTTTAGCCGTAGGTAGAACAGATACGTGGACGGTAGAAAAAGAAGCCCTCATCAGAGAAAAAATCATGGATAAATATTCCCCTGAAATGATTAGTCAACTACCTGATATGTCCTCTTGTACAACGATTTACACATGGGTATACAAAGGATGGATTACAGGTATTTCGCGTAAACATTTACTTTATCCTAGAAAACATAAACCGATAACATCAACTGAAAAACGACCACCAAGAAAGACTAATGCCCTCTCTATCGAACAGCGACCACAAAACATTAACAAGAGAAAAGAAATTGGGCATTTTGAAATAGATTTAGTGATTTTAAACAAGAAACGTGGTCAACAATTATTGACATTAACAGACAGAAAAACACGCTATGAAATCATTCGTCTGATTCCTGATAAAATGGCTCAAAGTGTGAATACCGCTTTGACGTCTATTCAACAAGACTATTTAATCCGCTTTTTAACAGCTGATAATGGTTCTGAATTTTTAAGATTAGACGAAGCCATCACTTGTCCTATTTATGATGCACATCCATTCTCTTCTTATGAACGAGGTAGTAACAAAAATACAAATCGATTGATTAGACGATGGTTCCCAAAAGGCACAACAACCGTTACTCCTAACGAAGTAACGGCTGTTGAACAATGGATAAATCATTATCCTCGTAAATTATTTCATTATTTGTGTCCTTATAATTTGCCTGAGATGGCTAACTTACTATTGTAATTTGTGAATCTTGATTTTCAAATATTAAAATTTTTTAAACGTTGTTTACTTTTGAAGTAATGTTTTATAGACTATATCATGAGTTTACTATCATAGGAGTTTATTATGAATATAACTAAAAAGAAAACAGCAATGGGAACAGCAAGTGGTAAAATTATTTTAATTGGTGAACACGCCGCTGTTTATGGACATCCTGCTATCGCCATTCCTTGTACAGCTGTCCAAACACATGTAAATATTTCTCCAGCAAAGAACGGCTTATATTTATATTGTGATTTATATGAAGGACTAATTGATGATATGCCAGAATTACTAACTGGTTTGAAAACAATTATTAACGCCACTTTATACTACTTAAACCAAGAACATACACCTCTACACATTCGTATAGAAAGCTCTATTCCATCAGAGCGAGGTATGGGGTCTAGCGCTGCTGTTTCTTGCGCAATTGTCCGTAGTTTATGTCAATATTTCAATAAATCGATTACAACAAAGGAACTAATACATCTTGTTCAAATTGCTGAAAAAATCGTTCATGGTAATCCAAGCGGCTTAGATGCCACCATTATTTCAACGGAAACACCTTTATTTTTTGAAAAAGGCAAACCCTTTAAAAAAATCAGCATAAATACGACTGGTTATCTCGTCATTGCAGATACAGGATTAACAGGACAAACAAAACAAGCCATTGAAAAAGTAGCAACCTTAAAAAAAGTAGCGCCAAAAACACATACATCTATCATGACCACATTATCAAATATGACACATCGTGTCACACATTATTTGGCAACCAATCAATTACATGCTTTAGGACAGACCATGACACATGCTCATCACGCTTTACAAAAATTAGGCGTATCGCATCCGTTATTGGATCAACTTGTATCCTTATCCTTAGAGCACGGTGCACTTGGCGCTAAACTTACTGGTGGTGGTTTAGGCGGCTGTATGATTGCTTTAGCAAAAACAAAACAAGATGCAGATGCTTTAAGATGTATATTACTATCAAAAGGGGCTAAACAAGCCTTTGTTCAACCTCTATAACCATAGTTTTGACTATGGTTTTTCTTTTATTTTTGATACACTGTATATAAAGGAGATTAACATGACGACGATAAAAATGAACACAGTACAAATAGAACAATTAAAAAATTTTTACCAAGATTACTTAAAACCAACATGCCCACCATACAGTTTATTTTCTGCTGTTAAAGACGGAACGACTATTACCGCTTATGAATCTGGCAAAGTACTTTTTCAAGGCTCTAATGCACAAGCAGAAGCACAACAGTGGGGGACTTTTGATATAAATGAAAAAAAGCAAGACAATAACTTACCTCCTAATTTCCAAACATGGTCTGTTATTGGTAGTGACGAAACAGGCACCGGTAGTTATTTTGGATCAGTTGTCGTATGTGCTACATATGTCAAAAAAGAACAATTAGCGTCTTTAAAGCAACTTGGTGTACAAGACTCAAAAAATTTATCCGATTCTCGCATTGCTGTTTTGGCAACACAATTAAAAGAAATAGTACCTTATAGCTTGCTTGTCGTTGAACCACCAAAATACAATGACATTCAACCAACCATGTCCCAAGGGAAAATGAAAGCTATTTTGCACAATTATGCACTCGAAAAATTATTAAAAAAAATATCCCCCGAGGTCCCTGACGGTTTGCTTATTGACCAATTCGAATTACCTCAAACCTATTTTTCACACATAAAAGATGAACCCGTTCAAATTAAAAAAGATGTGTACTTCGCCACAAAAGGAGAAAGTCATCATTTAGCTGTTGCATGTGCAAGCATTATCGCAAGATATGAATTTATTGAAAATTTAAAAAAACTCTCAAAACAAGCGGGTATAAACTTGCCATCTGGTGCAGGTCATTCTGTTGATGTTGTGGCAAGTCAATTACTCAAAAAAGATAAAAACGCACTATCTTATTATGCTAAATTACATTTTGCCAATACAGAAAAAGCTAAAAAATTAAAATAACCATATTAAAACCGGGATAATCATTTATCCCGGTTTAGTTATATGTCGATTTGGAATCCATTTTAGAAATATCTCTACTATTACATTGTTAATTGAATAATCATATTATATAACACACTACCAACGATACCACCAAGGATTGGACCTACAATAGGAATCCAAGCGTATCCCCAGTCTGAATCACCTTTATGTTTTAAAGGTAAAATGGCATGCATCAATCTTGGTCCTAAGTCACGTGCTGGGTTAATCGCATAACCAGTTGTAGACCCTAATGAAAATCCTATAGTTAAAATAATTAAACCAACAATCATTGGTGACATACCGTCACTTAATTTATTTTGTCCCATAGCTAAAATACCAACCATTAAAACAGCTGTTCCTAGCATTTCTCCAAAAACATTTGACCATGTGTGACGAATAGCTGGTGCTGTTGAAAAACAGCCTAAAACTGTGCCAGTGTCTTCTGTTTCTTGGAAGTGAGGATAAAAATGTAAATATAACAAAACAGATGCTGCCATGGCACCAATCATTTGTGCAATGATAAATGGTACCACTTGTGCCCAAGGAAAACTACCAATCACAGCAAGTGAAATTGTCACGGCAGGGTTTAAATGGGCAGGACATAAAAATCCAGATGCGTAAACAGCAATAGTTACTGCCACAGCCCAACCTAAAGTTACCATGAGCCAACCGGTATTCTGTGCTTTTGTTTTATTTAATGCAATACTGCATACAACACCGTTCCCTAATAATACTAAAATAAACGTTCCTAGCAATTCTCCAATGAATTGTGTCATTTCCGAACTCATACTATCTCTCCTTATTTCTCTATTTTTATGAATACCACATCGACAATATAACTTGGTTTATTCATTATTTTTCTATAAAAATCACTTTTTATATATCACTATTATACAGAATGCGTTTACAATTTTTAAGGGACAAAAACCATATTTTGTCACATTTTTTCTTTTTATCATGTATAATAGTTATAAAAGGAGAGATTGTCTATGAAAAAATCTATGGTCACTAAAAAGAAAATTGCAGATGCTTTTAAAGAACTGATGGTCAAAAATGATTTTGAAAAGCTAACCACAACAGATATTACAACATACGCCAACATACGACGACAAACTTTTTACAATCACTTTAAAGATAAGTACGACTTAATTATTTGGATTTTTGAAAATGAATTAGAACAACAAATAACACATCATTTGCATAACTACACTTGGAAAATCATACTCACACAACTACTCAAATATATTGACACACGTCAAGAGTTTTATAGTAAAGTTTTTCTCATTCTAGGACAAAATAATTTTGACGATTTTTTCACAGAACAATGCCATTATCTTCTTGAAATGGCTATTAAAGAAAAAAAGGTTGACATAACACCTTATTTAAAACAATCTTTTATTATGTACAATGCATCTGCATTAAGTAAATTTATTAAATCTTATTGTTTAATCAAAGAACCTTTAGCCTATCATGCAGATGAACTCATCATATTTATTAGTAGTCAATTAAATGACTTAAAACATACATATAACAAAAGCCATTAAACGCGTTTAATGGCTTCTATCATATCTTGTACATTTTGAATAGGAATAATTTTATCATAAATAGCATCATCACGGTGCTTTGTTTCATCAAAAGCAAAAATAATTTTATGCTTTTCTTTTGCTTTCTCGACAACATTATCTACTTCACCTAAATAATTGATATCTAAATAAATATCACATTCTTCTAATAGTCTATCTCTTGTTAAAGATAAAATATTAGGATATAAAAAGACGTTTCGATATTTACTTAAAGCAACTACTTTGGATGAAAAATAGGTTGGTGCTGCAATACAAAATTGACTATTGGGTAAAGCAATCACTAACTCTTCTATGTGAGCGATATTTTGTGTGTTTGTTAAAATAAATAGTTTTTTGTTCCCATAGTGTAGAAACATCTCTGTATTATAGTTGAAAATTTTCCATTTTCCAATGATGTCCGTCCAAGTTAACGCATAATAAAACCACCATGTTTCTCGCAAACGAATGGAACTGAATTGCCCCCAAGGCTTTTCTGCTGTGATGTAATGCACAATAATTGGTAGCGGATGGATAGTTTCAATGAAATCCTGTTTGTTTTCTATTTCCAACACCTTATCAAACCCAATCATTGTATTATAGCGTCTAGGTAAAGATAACCAATTATCTTTAAATGCCATATTTAAAATACTTTGATCGCCATTATTCACTGTATGAATAAATTCTTCTGTTAAACGTATCAGTTTTTCAGATATATTTTCTTCTTTCCAAAGAGCATTATTGATAAGCATGACACCCGCATTAAATTGATTGACATGATGCGGTTCATTTACAGCTCCAATATAATAATGTCCTAGGTCAATATCAAATAGGTGTGTAATATCTCCTGTCACAACAATATCTGTATCCAAATACAATACTTTTTCTTCTTCAACTAAATCACCAATTAAATATCTAAAATAGGTGGCTTGACTAATATGTGCATGTTGTGATTGATAATGACAATCTTTATCAACCATGTTCATATTGACAATCGAACAATTTACTTGTGTCAACACACTTTCTATATAAATAAACCATTCTTTAGGAATATCTTCATGAAGAAGATAAAATTTAATATATTGGTTATTGGCACAAATAGATTTAATCAATACATCTACTTTATCCAAATATTGATTATCCGCCGCTAATACAACTGCGTACATATGTATGACACTCCTATTCATTTAATATGACTACCCCATAAAAATTATAACACGCTCTATCTTTCCGTCAAGAAAATCATTCCCTACTTTTCATCATAAAAAAGTAGTGTCTTGTATAAAAATATTTATAATACATCTTTCAAAATACCAGTATTTTATATAATCTTAAGCACTGTTTCGTCACACCGTTTTCGTCAAAAACAAATACAAAACAAACAGAAATTGTACACTATGTTTTAATAAAAATGTTGTTGTTATGAGGAAAATATGGTATAACTAAATAGTATTTAATTAGTTAAGGAGAGAACAAATGATTAACGTAAGTGATTTAAAAGCCGGTATGACTTATGTGGCTGATGGAAAATTATGGAAAGTACTTGAAATCAGTCATCACAAACCAGGTAAAGGAAATACTGTCATGCGTATGAAAATCCGTGACGTAAGAAACGGTTCAACAGTCGACACAACAATGCGTCCAGATGAAAAAGTAGAAAAAGCACATATCGAGAAAAAAGAAGTGCAATACTTATACAACATGGACGGTACAGCCGTATTCATGGATTTAGAAACATACGAACAATATGAAATCCCTCAAGATAGCATTGAAGAAGAATTAAAATATATTTTAGAAAACATGAATGTAAAAATTGAATTCTTCGGTGATGAAGTGGTTGGCGTAACATTACCAACAACTGTTGTATTACAAGTTTCAGAAACACAACCATCTATCAAAGGTGCTACTGTTTCAGGTTCAGGTAAACCTGCTACAATGGAAACAGGTTTAGTTGTAAACGTACCTGACTTTATCGAAGCAGGTGAATACTTAGAAGTAAACACAGCAGAAGGTACATACGTAAGACGTGCTACAAAATAACACCTAAAAAGTAACTATAAGTTGAAACAACATTTTTAGACGTTGTTTCAACTTTTTGTTTATATGCTCTTTATTATAAAAAAGTAGTGAATGGCACAGCCATTCACTACCAAAAAACTTTCTCATTCTCTTTACCAACATAATTGATGAAGAGTCTTTATTCTTCTTCTGCTAAAAATGTGTTTAATACTTCTTCAACCATATCCCATTCTTCGTCTGTTTCGATTGGTAGCAAATCTCCTGCTCCACCTTCTTCATTTTCTTTAAATGCGTATGCTTGAATTTCTACTTCATCATCTTCGCTTGTCCCTGCAGGATATAATAATACATAAGATTTACCAAAATCGTCTGAGTCGAATGTAAATAAAATTTGATATAATTCTTCATTTCCATCTTCATCAACAATTGTGATAAATTCTTCATCGTGCTCGTGATTATGTTCAGTCATAAAACTTTCTCCTTACTTTTGTCTATCTAAATAATTTTGCAACAAAATAACTGCAGCTAATTTATCGATGACTTTTTTTCTTTTTTTTCTTGATACATTCCCCTCATCAATTAACATACGCTCCGCTTGAACTGTCGTTAAGCGTTCATCTTGGAAATCAACTGGTAAATGTGTTAACTCTGCTAATAAAGCAGCATAATGTCGAGAGGCTTCTGCTCTAAACCCTTCTGAGTTGTCCATATTTTTAGGTAAACCTATGACTATTTTTTCAACTTTGTATTCTTGAATAATTTTTTGAATATCATCTAATCCAAATTGTTGTTTTTCCTCATCAATTGATAAAATACCAATTCCTTGAGCTGTCCAACCAAAAGGATCGCTCACAGCCATACCAACTGTTTTTGAGCCAACGTCTAAACCTAAAATTCTCACTTGTCCTCTCTCCCATGCGATGCTAAGTAGGCTTTTAATAATTCTTCCAGAATTTCATCACGCTCGTAATGTCGAATGACATTACGTGCATTGTTATGTCTTGGAATATATGCCGGATCTCCTGACATTAAGTATCCAACAATTTGATTAACCGGTTGATACCCTTTTTCTTTTAAAGCATCATACACACATAAAATCGCACGTTCCAGTTCTTTTCCTTCAAAATCTTCTTTATTGAATAACATTGTTTCATCAACAAATTCCATACATAACACCTCTTTTCGCTTTGTTTCTATTCTACATCAAAACAATAAAAACAACAACTTATATTACTTTATGTTTAATCGGCTTTTCTTGCATCATTGTGACTGAAGTAAACAACATTTGGTAACACTTGTCCGTCTTGATATAATTCTGAGAATGTTACAAATTCAAAGCCGCGTTCTCTTAACCCCAAAATTAAACTCTCAACAGATTGTGCAGATTCTTCATGAATATCATGCACTAAAATAATAGAGCCTCCAATCGTTGTATCTAATACTTGATGTTGGATAGAATTTACATTACGTGATTTCCAGTCTTCACTATCAATATTCCATAAAGCAATCGGTAACTTAGCCAATTCTGCGACTTTTTGATTATACGCTCCATACGGAGGTCTTAATGATTTTGGTTTCACCCCTGTAATATCTTCAATCATTTTTTGTGTTTTACCAATTTCTTCTTTAACTTCATCGTCCGTTAAAGTTGGTAAACTTCTATGCGTAAATGTATGATTACCTAACTCATGACCTTCTTGTACTTCTCGTTTTAATAAGTTTTCATTTCCCGCAATATTTTGTCCTAAAATAAAGAATGTCGCTTTAACATCGTATTGTTTCAACACGTCTAAAATTCTTGGTGTTGTATCCGCTCTTGGACCATCATCAAATGTCAAAGCAACTTTGTTCGTTGCTCCATTATTTCTAATCGTCGCAATAATCTCATCAAGACGACTAGCAATTAGTTTTTCACGTTTTTCTTTAATTCCTGCGATACGTGATTGATAAATTGATTTATGTGCATCTGATAATAATAAATGCTCTTTAAAATAAGGTACGAGAGCATCTATATTCAAAGCTACCGGACTCAACATACCGTCTTCTTGTTTCACAAGAACACTAAATCCATCTGGATTATAGATATAACCTAATGTTTTTAATGTATCTACAGAAAGAGAAGCTTGTAATAGTTGTTTTTCTTTTTCATTTGTTACTTGATTGATTGTAGACATTAAAGCAGATAAAATATCATCTTTTTCTAAAGAAAATGATTCAAATAATCCTTCAAATGTTAAATTTCTACCACCGTAATAATATTGTGTTGCTAATAAAGAGGATGTGTCTTTTTTGTAGTTACCAAACCCATATTTATAGACATCTTTATATAAGTCATAACTCATATACCCATTTCCTCTATCCGTTTTTTTATAGTAAAAAGATACTACATCATGATCGGATTGCTTCACAATTTGATTATCCATAAATGTATTCACTAAATCAGATAATCCTTCCACTTGTTTTCCTGTATTATCTACTGGAAAATAACCAAGAGCGGTTGTGTCATTTAATGTTTTATCTGCATACTCAACATTCCCCGCTTCATTTTGTGCGATTTGCCCTGCTTCATTCAACACTCTTTGATACGCACCTGGTAAAGCTTGTTCATTATAAAATATATAGCCAGCAAGTACCAATAAAAGCAACAACACCACTGTCATCATATATAGTGTTAGTTTCATAGTTTTAGATTTCATTATTCATAACTCCCTTACATTCTTTACAATAGCCAAATACTTCTAGTCTTGGAGATACAGGGTCAAAACCATATGTTTTTTCTAATTTTTGACACATATCTTCAAGTGCTGAATACTCAAAATCAATCACATTCCCACATTGCAAACAAATGGCATGATAATGCACTTCATCATCTTCTTTATAATCATATCTCGTTGCTGCATCACCATACGTTAGTTCCATAGCATAACCTAATTTAATTAAAGCATTCAAATTATTATATACAGTAGACAAACTCAACGTATCAAACTTATCCTTAATTTGCTGGTAAATATCCTGTGCCGTTGGATGCGTCTTGGATTCATAGATATACTCCAAAACAGCCATACGTTGAGGGGTTAGCCTCATTCCATTCTTTCTTAATCTTTCTTTTAATAAATCCATTTTTCTTTTCCATTCTATGATATAAAAAATCTTTAGTGCTTTAATCGACTAAAGATTTTTCCATTTATCGCCTACGAGATAATTGACGATATCGTTCATACCACAAGTTAACGTATACAGGAGAAAAAGGACCTTTCTCATTGTTAATCCAATCAACAAGAATACGTACATTTTCTTTCAGAATATGATCTATCTCTTTTGGATAATGCATTTTTCTTCGATGCAATTCATATTCATCTACATCTAACAAGCGTTTTTCTCCATCGGGAAAGACTTTGACATCTAAGTCATAGTCAATATATTTTAATCCCTCTGAATCAATCACATACGGCGAGGCAATATTGCAATAATAAGAAATACCTTTTGGTCGTATCATTGTAACCACATTAAACCAATAATGTTTATGATAATACAATAACGCTGGTTCTCTTGTTACCCACCTTCTACCGTCTGATTCTGTGACAAGCGTGTGATCATTGCATCCAATGATTGATTGCTCACTTGTTTTTAATACCATTGTATCACGCCATGTTCGATGCAAACTGCCATCATGCTTGTAGCTCTTAATCGTAATAAACTCTCCTTCACGCGGATGTTGCATCTATGCGCCAACTTTCTATCTAAATTTTGATTATATAATCAACTACACTCTAAGTATATCACAACTCTAAAGAAAAAAACGTAAAAAAAGAAAAATCACTGTAAAAAATTTTTAAGACATTTTGCATGATAATAAAACGCTAAAAAAACAGAACAATTTAACTTCTTTGTTCGTCTTTGTACTGATTTCCAATCTAAAGACACTAATTTTAAAGATTTCATCTTTGATCACAATTCATCTAAAGTAAAAATGAGCGAGTCCACATGAACTCACTCATTTTCAAAAATATATTTAACGTTTACGAGCTGATTTTTTAGATAAGCCAATTGCACTTAAAATAGCACTTAACCCAAATAATATAGTAGACACGCCTGATACATCTCCTGTATGTGGTAGAGTTGATTGAGTTGGTTTTTCTTTTTCAGTCATTGTCATTGTCGTTGTACTTGTCGTTGTTTGTTTTGACGGAATAATAGGTTTTGGTTTTTGTGTGATAGTTGTCGTAGTGGTTGTTTCGTCTTTTATTGGTGTAAATACCCACTCTCCAACAAATACAAGATTCTCTTTGTTAAATGCCGCTTTCTCTTTATCCCAAGCAATAAATGTCCATGTGCCAGATTGATCTGTATAACTTGAGGTATCAATCGCTGATACATTCACCTCTTGTCCATCTACACCAAGCACATTTGTATTAGCCAAACGATCTTTCAATACTTGTGGTAAATCTTTTCCTGTTTTTTCTTTAAAGACATAGGTTGCCGTGCGTATTTCTAAAATCGGTTTATCTGGTGTTTCCGGGTCCCCCAATTCATATTTATGTAATTTGAAGTCCCATGTACCCTTAAATACAACATCTGCATTCGTCACTGTCGCTTTCTCTTTATCCCAAGATACAAATGTCCACACCCCTTTATTGTCTTTATCTTCATACTCACTTGTATCAATACCTTGTGTGTCTACTTCACTACCTATTAAGACATCTGTTTTATTTTTATCAGCTAATCTATCTTGAATCGCTTGTGGCAACTCTAGAGTAACACCTTGTTGTTTTTCAAAGTTATATGTCACATTAAAACCTTGAGACCATATCGCATAGACCGTTTTATTTTCTGTAATAACTGCTGTTTCAGGGTCAAAATCTGCTGTTTTAGAATCTTTATTCTCACTCCACCCAACAAATATATAACCATCTCGTGTTGGATTAGCAGGTACATTTTGGTCTGTCAATGTATCATTTGGAATCGTTTTGTTGTAATCCACATACACACTAGCAATTTTATCTTTTGTTACATCTGTTTCAATATTTTTCATAAAGGTCACTTCTGGATTAGCAAAAGTAACGGCCACTCCAGCTGGCGGCAAAATATTGTTTACATCTGCTGGGAGTATAAGCCGTCCCACTCCCCCCCATACTTTCCCACCAATTTCTCCAGTTACGAAAATATTGTATTTTCTTAATGTTTCAATTTCAGTTGGCGTTAATTTATTAGCAGCCATATTTAAATCTTTTTCTACAATACGTTTTTCTTCTGTTTTTTCGTCATCGGTCATCATACGACGATTCGCAGCAATCGCATTGGCATCTTGTGCACTTACTTTAAAATTATTAGTGCCCTCTGTATCAAAACCAAATGACATCGGTGTATCTTGTTGTGCTGCCGAAAAAGTCTTATTAGCAATAGGGACAACACGAATAATAAATTCCTTAACATGATGTGTTGGAATATCAAATTCTTTACGTGCGACATTCTCAACATATGTATCCTTAACATCTGCTAATTGATTGTATTGTGAATCAAATATATATACTGGTCGCCATGTTTCTGATGTGAAATACGCTTTTTGAATTAAACCATTTGCATCTGTATAAGATAAACGATCATCCAGCGTTACTTTTAAGTCAACATAAGATGTTGCTCCTCCCGGTTGAGCTTTAGCTAGTTCAGCAAGCGTTGCTGCATCCGATAAATCTGGTTTAAGTAAAGCTCCCCAAAGAGTCGCAATAATAAGACTTTGCGATTGTTTCATTTGAAATGTCGAATTAAATTTAAACAAGCTATCTTCAGTAGTTGGTGACGTTACAAGTACTTGTTTTGTTTTATTCTCTGTTTCAAAATTATGGTGTTCTAAAATTGGTGAACCACTAATTGTGTCACTAGCAGATTTCTCTTGATTGATATTAATCGTTGCAGGTATGTCCAAACTCCCAATGAGTGGTATACCAGTAATTTTTAAGTTACCATTAACCGCATATGCATTTTGTGTTTGTAATACGGTTCCTGCCATCACAAAAGTAGCCATCAATGCCACCATACTTTTTGTACAAACGCGTTTATAAAATCTATTTTCTTTCAAAATATTTCTCCTTTCACTTTTATAATACCTCACATACACTAAAAAGAATGTAACCCTAGCCTCCCACATCATATATTGAACAATCTACTTAGGAGTTTTCTGAAAAAGAATTTATTTTTTCAAGAAACAAAAAGCTTTTATCCCTTCTAGAAAAGGATCTCTTATAAAAAATCTTATTTTTTATAAGAATTATACCATAACATAAAGAAAAATATAATTAGATTTAATGTTTTTTAACAAAAAAAATTTAAAATATTCGTGTTTTTAGACAAAAAAACAGAAAATAAAAATAACGTGTAAAAAAAGTCATCTCTCATTACACGTTATTTATCTATTTTTAATACACACAAGGCGTATACGTCGTTTCTGATTCAAACGTATGCCCTAAACGTAAAATAGTATCTCCAAAAGACTTTTGATTGATAGCATCTGGCAATATTTGTGTTTCAATCGCAATACCTACATGCTCTACAGGTTTTTTACCTCCAAAGAATGTCTTATCATCATAACCATTTGCTGTATATACAACCATTGCAGGTGAGGTTGTTTCAATTATAAGTTGTCTGCCTGTTTGTTCACAAGAAATAATACCAGCTACCCTTTCTAATGGATTTAATACAAACGCATGATCTAATCCTCCAGCAGCTTGAATTTGAGGGTGTTCACTTTTAAAAATGACACTCAAGTTTTCCCCTTTTTGTAACGCTTTTAAAAAATCTGCATCTCTATCTATTTTACCAGTTGGAATTTGTACATCATTTAGTTCTGTATATCCCGTAGCATTCACAGTCAAGTGATGATTGCTAACACCAATATCTAATCGTCCATTTAAATTAAAATAACTATGATTCGTTGGATTCACTAAAGTATCTGTATCTGTTTTTACAACATAGCGGATACGCCACTGCCCATCTTCAAATATGCGATAGTGAATCCATGTACGTAATTCTCCAGGATACCCACCCGTATTGCGTTGACGGTGTAAATAAAAAACAACTTCATCATCGCACACTTGAACGGCTTTAAACATGGCACTATCAAAACCTGTACTTCCTCCATGTAAATGGTTACCATTGTTATTTTTAGGTAAATGATACACCATACCATTCAGTTTAAACTCTCCATTGGCAATACGCCCTGCCACTGGACCTATTGCTGCACCAAGTTTCATAGCATTATCAATATATTCCTCAAATGTATCATAGCGTACAACAACATTTTCAAACACACCATTTCTATCCGGCATAGTATACTCTAAAACAGTTGCACCATACGACATCACACTAAGTCGATGCCCTTTTTTTGTTTCCAATGTATAGACATCTACTGGTTCACCATTTATTTCTCCAATAACTGCTTTTCTAAAAGGTTTCATTTATGACCTCCTTATTTCTTCTATAAATCGATAAAATGCCTCCTGCCCGACTACTGTTTGCTTAAAGACACCAGCATCTTCTAAAACACGTTCAAATACTTGTCCAACACCTTGCTCAACCGATATTCCTTTATCTTTCAATAACATTGCCCATTCTGTATGAATTGGATTGACACATACATCTTTTCCATCCAAATAATCTTGTACCACTTTTAATTCTTCTTTTAATCTTGGTGGTAAAATGGCTAGACCCATTACTTCAATTAAGCCAATATTTTCTTTTTTTATGTGTTGTACATCGGGATGTGGATGGAAAATACCGTCTGGATATTCACTGCTTGTACGATTATTTCTAAGAACAATATCCAGCTCATACATGTTGTTTTTATACCGTGCGATTGGTGTGACGGTATTATGCGGTACACCATTTGTACTTGCTTTTATATCGACTGTTTCATCACTATATGCTTTCCAAACGGATAAAATATGCCCACCTGCATCAATCAATTTGTCAATTGATACATCTTTCAAACGAATAACAGATAAAGGCCAGTACAATAGTGAGGCTTTTACACCTTTTATCTCCTCGATAGGTATTTCTCTAGCATTATCCATTGGAAACTCATGTCTACCTGCTTGATAATGGTCATGCGATAAAATTGAACCTCCCACAATTGGTAAACCTGCATTTGAACCCACAAAATAATGCGGAAATATTTCTACAATATGCAATAAATTCGCCAAACACGTCTTATTCACATTCATCGGACGTACCTCTTGACTTAAAAAAATACTGTGCTCATTAAAATAAGCATACGGAGAATACTGGAATCCCCATTTATCCTCTCCTAAACATAAACGAATAATACGATGATTACTTCGTGCAGGATGATTTATTCGTCCATAATATCCCTCATTTGTCATCGTTAATTGCGACTCGGGATAAGACACTTGCGTCATCTGTCTAGCTTTTGCAATATCTTTAGGGTCTTTTTCTGGCTTAGATAAGTTAATCGTTATTTCCAATGTGCCGTATCGACTGTCATGAGAAAATGATATATTTTTTTGGATAGCCCTTGTTTTTATATAATCATTATCTTGACTTAACTGGAAAAAATAACGTGTTGCTAATTCTTTAGATTGCATATATTTATCCCAAAAAACATGATTGACAACAGACGGTAGCGGGGTTATGACTGACATAATCTCTGCTTCTAACTGTTCTTTTTGTGCTAATGATGTATCAATAACACCTCTTTTTATCGCATCTTCAACGAATTTATCCAAAAGCTCTTGATAAGACATGTCTAAAAGGACATCATGCATTGGCTCATAAGCATCTTTTTGCAATACATGTAATAAACGGTTCGTTTGAACCACTTCATCTAATCGGTCAATGTAATTGTCTTGAACAGCTTTTTTTATAAATTTATTGATATACACATCCATATTCATATCTCCTTTTACACAACTACAAGAACTCAAAAGACGACTATCTTTTGAGTTCGTACGATTATTGTTTTAGTGCAGCCCCATTACTAATTTCTGCAATGTAAAAGGAAGGTTTATATCCAATTTCTTTCACATATACGTCTTCAACAGCTTGTTGAAAAGCATCTACTTTATCTTTTTGAACAATGGCAATCGCACAACCTCCAAAACCTGCTCCAGTCATTCTTGCACCGATTACGCCTTCTTGTTCCCATGCTGTATGAACCAATGTATCCAACTCTTTACCCGTTACTTCATAATCTAATTCTGTGGATAAATGCGACTGTTTCATCAATTCTCCAAACCCAACTAAATCCCCTGCTCTTAATTTTTCAGTGGCTTCAATAGTTCGTTGATTTTCACTTACTGCGTGTCTTGCACGTTTTACTAATACTTCAGATGACAGAACATCTTTATTTGCTTCAAAAATATCTATCGTTAAATCTGCCAATGTTTGAATTGATACCCGTGTTTGCAATTCTTTTAACGCTTGTCTTGTTTCATTGAAACGTTCGTTGTATTTAGAATCTGCCAACTCACGACGTTTATTCGTATTCATGATGACAATGACATTATCTTTTAAGTCCACTGGTACTAATGTATACTCAAGTGTTTGGCAATCTAATCTTATTGCATGATTTTCTTTACCCATACCTACAGCAAATTGATCCATAATACCCGATTGAACACCGATAAAATCATTTTCTACTTTTTTGCCCAATTTCACTAAGTCAATCATCTCAATATCTAATTGATATAATCCTTTAAAAATAACACCAATCAACAATTCAAACGATGCTGATGACGATAACCCTGAACCATTTGGAATATTTCCATAAAAGACGATATTGGCACCTGTGCGAATAGTATATCCTGCTTCTTTTAAGTATAAAATCATACCTTTAACGTAGTTTGTCCATGTATATGTTGTCGAATGTGTTAAATCCGTCAAATCACATTCAACAACACCGTCTGCTGAAAAATTTTCGGAATACAACATTAACTTTGTGTCTTCTCTTTTACTCGCGACAGCGTATGTACCCAATGTAATCGCACAAGGAAAAACATATCCTCCATTATAATCGGTATGTTCACCAATCAGATTGATACGTCCCGGAGCAAAAAAATTATGATGCTCTTTTGTATGAAATAATGTTTCAAATTTACTTTCTAAAGTATTAAACATTCAGAAACCCCTCCTTAATATATTAAGTCACCTACATGTTAACGCTTCCTATAAAAATAATCAATAAAAAACTACGTATTTCTAAAGAAATACGTAGTTTTTTACAAAAATGTAATACTTTCATCTTCTAAAGAGGCAATACGGCATAAAGAATATACATCAAACCCTGCTTCTTCTAGTTTTTGACGACCATCTTGAAATGCTTTTTCAATCAAAATACCTACACCCACTGTTTCAGCACCCGCTTGCTTGACAATATCGTCTAATCCGAGAACAGCTCCACCATTTGCTAGAAAGTCATCAATAATTAACACCTTGTCGCCTTTACTTAAATACTCCTTCGATAAAATAACTTTACTCGTCATATTCTTTGTGTAACTATAAATTTCTGTACTATATAAAGTATCTTTCGTCAAAGTAGTTGGCAATGTTTTTTTAGCAAATACCATTGGGACACCAAATGATAGTGCAGTCATAATAGCAGGAGCAATACCACTTGCTTCAATCGTTAATACTTTTGTCACGCCTGTTTCTTTAAAATGTTCAAAAAAAGTATCGCCTGCTTGTTTCATCAATGGGGCATCAATTTGATGATTAACAAATGAATCTACTTTTAACACATTATTCGGATATACTTTTCCATACTTTAACACCATTTGCTTTAATAGTTCCATGTTGATATACTCCATTTTTATTGTTTTTTAAGGTTAATTCTATCATATTTTTTCAACGAATAACAAGGACAACTTGTTAGATGATCGTTAATCATTCCACTCGCTTGTAAAAAGGAATAAATGATTTTTGTCCCGATAAATTTAAATCCCCGTTTTTTCAACTCTTTACTAATTTTATCGGATAAAGATGAAAAGCAAGGAACTTGTTCAATAGTTGCCCATTTATTTTGGATAGGTTGATAATCGACAAATTTCCAAATATAGCGTGCGAATGAACCGTAATCTTTTTGTATTTGTAGAAAACATTGTGCATTTGTTCTAATTGCATAAATTTTTAGTTTATTTCGTATCAAACGTGTGTCTTGCAGAAGCATATCTAATTGTTCATCTGTATACATCGCCAATTTATGATAATCAAATTGCTCAAGTATTTGTCGCATATTTTCACGTCTTTTTAAAATTAAATGCCAACTCAACCCTGCCTGCATTCCCTCTAATATCAACAATTCAAACAATTCTTGATCATCTGTTTTCGGTATACCCCACTCTGTGTCATGATAGACATTTTCAAGTGTGCTGTGCAATGCCCAATCGCATATTGTCATGTTCATCTCTCCTTTTAACTATACTATAAAAAATACTGGAAAAAATCAAAAATTTCATATAGAATGGAACAAGTATAAGAAAAGAGAGGTCAGTACAATGGGTAAATTTATGGTATTGGATCATCCGTTAATTCAACACAAATTAACAATGATTCGTGAAAAAGATTGTGGAACAAAAGTGTTCAGAGAGGTTGTTAATGAAATTTCAATGTTAATGGCTTATGAAGTATCTCGTGAATTGCCATTAGAGGACATTGAAATTGAAACACCTTTAGTGAAAACTGTTCAAAAAACATTATCAGGTAAAAAAGTTGCTGTTGTGCCTATTTTACGTGCTGGGTTAGGTATGGTAGACGGTATTTTAGAACTTATCCCTGCTGCAAAAGTAGGACATGTTGGGATGTACCGTGACCATGATACTTTGGAGCCAGTTGAATACTTTGTAAAACTACCATCTGATATTGCGGAGCGTCAATTATTCGTTGTAGACCCAATGTTAGCAACAGGGGGCTCTGCCGTAGCTGCGATTGATGCATTATTAAAACGTGGTGCTCAACCATCCTCTATTAAATTCGTTTGTTTAGTAGCTGCACCAGAAGGTGTTGCTGTATTAAGAAGTGCACATCCAGGTATTGATATTTATACAGCTTGTTTAGATGAACGTTTAAACGAAAATGGTTATATTTTACCAGGTTTAGGCGATGCTGGCGACAGATTATTTGGTACAAAATAACACAAATGCACCAAAGCATACACAGTGCTTTGGTGCATTTTTATATTATTCTCTTGTTTTCACATATTTTAATTTCTCTTTGTTTTTCATCAAGAAATCTTGTAATTCATCTTCGGGTATTTGTCGTACATATAAATTGGCACGTAATGTATCATCTTCTTCTCGGCATGTTGATAAAACCATGTATTTATCACTTGCTTTAATTTGAATAGATTCATTTTTTACTTGTGCATCTTTTTTAATTTGTTCTAATTGTGTTAAAAAATCATCATCGTCTTTAAATGTTGTACGATAAAATGCTGTTGTTTCTGGTACAATGACCATTGCCACTGCTTGATAATATAACTTTTTCTCTGGCGTTTCCACCACAACAAATGGATGCGCATCAAAAAATTCTTGCTTATCATAATAGTTAACATCATTAAACATACGGTTGTCCGGCACTTTACTTCCTCTTGCGTGTGCAAATAACCATGTTAAACGATCACTAAAATCTTTCTGATTATTCGTATCCATAAAAACAGCTCCCAGAAACGGTACTTGTTCTCCTTCGAATGTTTTTTCCAAATATGTAAAATTATCAGAGGTTTGAACAACTGGCTCATCTAATTTTGTTCCAGGCAAATAAAGATACGCAATCACTTCTTTATTCACATTCGCTAACTCTTCAAACTTTTTCTTTAGAAATGCTTTTTCTTCTTCTGTTTGTTTATATACTTGCTTCGTTGTCGTGGTCGTGGTTGTTGTTTCAGGTGCAGGTGCATGTACCGTAGATTGTGAAACAACATAAATCGTCATTGTTAAAATCGTTAATAAAAATACAATAAGAGCTATAATTTTTTTAGACCATTTTGGTTTTGTTTGAGTTTGTTCATCTGTTTCCATACTTTTCATAAAAATCCTCCTTTTGCATTTACAATAATATAGCTACCTAGCTATGAAGTCAACTTTTTCTATTAAAAAGGATTACAAAACAAAAACACCCGTTAAAACGGGTGTTAAAAAAGGGGGAAATATGAATTGTAAAATGTTTTAGGGAGTAACATTATACGGTTTACCTTTACGGGAAATAAAGGTCTATGAGAAAATCATTTGGGTGTTTTTCAATCAAGATTCTCTTGATTTGTCTTTAGTATATACTCTCTATCTGAAAACAACCTTAAACTTACTACTTTTCTAATATCGCATCAAAAAACACCCGCTAAAACGGGTGTTAAAAAGGGGGAAATATTTATGTTCAAGGCATCAAATAGGGAGAGTTGATGTCCTGACATATTTTTCTTTTCGATATTTATGAGAGATATTCTGAAAAGAAAGTGTTTATTAGGGAATAACAATTTTCATTGTTTTTATTCAAGGTTACCCTTGATTTAAGATAAGTATAAACATGCTAGCTTAAAGTAACCTTAAATAAAGTCTAAAAAATTATCTATTTCTAATCGTAAAGTACAGAGTAGCAACATATTTTATTTTAATATATGCTGCGTTTTGTAAAAACCAGTAATCGAAATGCCTGAAAATGCACTGAAATAAGGCTGCTTTGAATAAAACGATAAAGCTTTTTTATTTTCAGCACCACTTTCTGTTAATAAAAAGACTTGCTTTTTGTCTTCTGCTCCCTCACATGCTCTTGTTAATAAATATTTCCCTATTCCGTTTCCTTGATATTCTGGAAGCACCAACAAATCTTGTATCACTTCTACATATACGCCGTCGCCTATCGTACGTATTAGACCAACCAATTTATTATCGTCCCATGCTGTAATAACTTGTATTGCTTTGTCCAACAAAATAGATAAATCATCAAATGTATTGGTGTAGGCACACCACCCGACAGATGTATATAGCTGTCTTAATTGCTCATCTGTTATTTCTTTTGTCATACTATATGTAATCATTTTCGTACCCCTTTCATCTCAAATTATGAATGACAGACATTAACATTTACTTTTTCTTATATACTCTTTCGACACCCCCTAATCTAGTTTTTTCATCACGAAACAATTTAGGTGAAAATAAAATATTTTTATCAAAAAAGACCTTGCATACACAAAGTATACAAGGCTTTTCTTGATTATTCAACTGGACGACTAAATTGGCTAATTTCATGTTGTACTTTTGCAATAAACTCATCAACACTCATGGTCACTGTATCTTTTGAACCATAGCGACGAACAGTGACGGAATGATTTTGCGCTTCTTGATCTCCCACTACTAATTGATATGGGATTTTTTGTGTTTGAGAAGCACGAATTTTATAACCCATTTTCTCATAGCGTAAATCTAGGTCAATACGCATACCAATACGTTGTAATTGTTCTGTTAATTGACGTGCATATTCAGCATGTAAATCAAAGTTAACTGGAATAACTGTTGCTTGAACAGGAGCTAACCATGTAGGGAATGCACCTTTATATTCTTCAATTAAGTAGGCAACAAAGCGTTCCATTGTCGATACAACCCCACGGTGAATAACGACTGGACGATGTGTATTTTCGCCATCTTCACCAACATATGTTAAATCAAAACGCTCAGGTAATAAGAAGTCCAACTGAATAGTAGACATTGTTTCTTCTAAGCCCATAGCTGTTTTGAACTGAACGTCTAATTTTGGTCCATAGAAGGCAGCTTCACCAGTTGCTTCAAAATATGTTAATCCTAATTCATCCATTGCTTCTTTCAACATACTTTCTGCTTTGTTCCACATAGCATCATCATCAAAGTATTTTTCTTTATCTTCTGGATCACGATAACTTAGACGGAAACGATAATCTTTAATGTTAAAATCTTCGTATACAGCACGAATTAACTCTAATGTACGTTTAAATTCATCTTTAATTTGGTCTGGACGTACGAACACATGTGCATCGTTTAATGTCATCTCACGTACACGTTGTAAACCAGATAAAGCACCACTTTTCTCGTAACGGTGCATCATACCCAATTCAGCAATACGAATTGGTAATTCACGGTAACTATGAATATCGTTTTTATAAACCATCATGTGATGCGGACAGTTCATCGGACGCAATACTAACATCTCTCCATCGCCCATGTCCATTGGAGGAAACATATCATCTTTATAATGTGCCCAGTGACCTGATGTTTTATATAACTCAACATCAGCCATAACTGGTGTATACACATGTTGGTATCCTAAGCTAATTTCTTTATCCACGATATAACGCTCAACAGCACGACGGATAGTCGCACCTTTTGGTAACCAGAACGGTAGACCTGAACCTACTTTTTGAGACACCATAAACAAGTCTAATTCTTTTCCTAATTTACGGTGATCACGCTCTTTAGCTTCCTCACGCATTTTCAAAAACTCGGCCAAATCTTTTTTGTCAAAAAAGGCTGTTCCATAAACACGTTGCATCATTTTGTTATCAGAATTACCTCTCCAATAAGCACCCGCAAGTGACAATAATTTAAAGACTTGAATGCGACCAGTTGATGGCACATGAATACCACGACATAAATCAATGAAGTTTTCTTGTTGATAGACAGTGATTGTTTCATTGTCTGGTAATGCGTGAATAAGCTCTACTTTATAAGGGTCTTTGGCAAAAATCGTTAAGGCTTCCTCTTTTGTCACAACACGACGCTCGATAGGGAAATTAGCTTTCACAATATTCATCATCTCAGCTTCAACTTTTGGCAATTCATCTTCAGATAATTGCACTTCCATATCTGTGTCATAGTAAAATCCTGTTTCAATGGCAGGACCTACACCAAAATGGATATTTGGGTATAGACGTGTTAAGGCATGTGCTAATAAATGTGCTGTTGAATGACGTAAAATTCCTAATGCATCTTCATGCTCAGGTGTTACCAATTCAATACGACCGTCACTTTCTAAAGGACGATTATAATCAATCAATTCTCCGTTATATTTAGCAGCCAACATTTTTTTAGCTAAACCAGAACTAATTTCTTTGGCAATATTATGAGGTGTTGTGCCTTGCTCGTACTCACGAACAGCACCGTCTGGAAATGTTACTTTAATCATCTTATTCTCCTTTTTCTATTGATAAACACAAAAAATCCCATTTCTAAGCCGAGGCTTAGAAATGGGACGCTATGATACGTGGTTCCACCCATTTTATTCGTCAACAGACGAACACTCATTTGTTGTAACGCAACTAGCGGTTATTTTTCAAAATAACTTTTCAAAAGTGGTAATTCATTAGTTACATAAATCGTTTCACCTAGCCGATTCTCTCTAAAATGCTCACTAATCAATCGTGTCTTTATCAATAAATGTTAATATTATGTTGTTATTAAACCATTTCTTTTCAGAAATTGCAAGTTGTTTCAATCATTTTTTTATATTTTTTGATACACAATGTCACCATTAAGAATGGTTTTATGAACTTGTACATTTAAAATATCTTGTGGATTTGATAGATGCAATATATTATCACTTAATATGGCTAAATCGGCTCGTTTACCGACGCAAATCGTACCTACATCATCTCGACTAATTGCCGCAGCTGCTCCACTTGTATGTGCTACTAATGCATCAGCAATACTTATTTTTTGATGACTCATTAAAGCCTCTCCCTCTGGTAAACCGTTTGTCGTTTTACGAGCAACAGCATAGTAAAGACTTTCCAATGGTGTCACATCAACAACCACCGGCACATCTGTTCCAAATCCTAATGTTGCCCCAACATCATGAAAGGTCTGAAATGGGAACATATCCTTTGCTCTGATTGGACCAACTTCTTCATCGAGCGTGTCATATCCTACAAGCAAATGGCTTGGTTGAACAGATAATACTAAGTTTGGCTGTGTCACCAATGGTAAATCGGCTAAGTCCATGACTTCTAGATGTTCAACCGTATTATTGCCTTTTGAAAGTGGATATTTTTCTTGTGCTTCTTTTAAATATGTTAATGTGAGCTGAATGGCTTTATCGCCAATGGCGTGAATACGGATTGGGAAACCCTTTTGATTTGCAAGATGAATTAGTCGACGCATCTTTTCAATAGGAATTAAGGGAATACCCACATCATGAGCATGGTAGGGATTGGCATAAGGTTCTTTTAATAATGCTGTATGTGAACTTGTCACACCGTCAAAAAATTGTTTCACACCTGACATTTGGAGCATAGGCGACGTATACTTAGAAGACAGTGTATCCAAATGCTGTGTTTCCTCACGCATTGCTGGAAAGAAATTGATGCGTACAGTTGCTTGTTGATGTGCATATAAATGTGGATATACTAAATCATCTGGGCTTTCACCGGTTAAAGCGACATCTCCCACAGCCGTTATTCCCATTTGATTTAATTGTTTCATATACATCAAACAATCCTCTGTTGCCGTTTCGTGAAATATTTCCAACACTTTTGCTAAGTAATAAATCGCAATCGCTTCTAAAAACACACCTGTTAACACATTGTTCTCATAAAAACGTTCCCCTGTAATTTCTTTCGGTAATGTTTCTGGTGTAATATTTAACGCGTTCATACCGGCTGAGTTTAGCCAAATCGTATGTGCATCTCCTGAAATCAATAAAGTCGGAACATCGTGTGTTGTTGCATCTAATTGCCATCTTGTTGGGTAAACTTGTTGTCCAAAATCACTCGCATACCACCCAATACCAATACGCCACCCATTTTGAATAGGTAATGTTTCTGCTTGTTTAGCAACTTCTTCGGGAGAACGACCAGATACAACTGTTAAGCGTTTGTTATAAACCAAACTTGCCAAGTAAAAATGAACATGTGCATCGATAAAAGACGGAATAATCATTTGGCTACCACAATCAATAATATCGCACCCTCTATTAGTTGGGATAGTTTGTTGATAAACAGCTGTAATATAACCATCTTTTATTTCAATGCCACCAGAAAATGTTTCTTTCTTTTCGGTATCAAATATCGCTTTGCTTTTTAAAATATAATGCATTATGATAACTCCATTTTAAAGTTTAAAAATTGTTCATTATAAAATTCTATCCAATGCTTACCTAAATGTTCATAATGTTCCAATTCATTTAATACATCATCTGACGGATAGAACATCGTATCGCTTGTCATTTCCTCAGGTAATAATTCTCTAGCCGCTTGACTTGGTGTTGTATACCCAACATACTCAGCATTTTTAGCTGCATGCTCAGGCTCTAACATAAAGTTAATAAACGCATAAGCACCTTCAATATTTTTTGCTGTATGCGGAATAGCAAAATTATCTGTCCAAACAGCACTACCATCTTTTGGAATAATGTACGTAATGGCTGGATTAGATGCAATAACAGCAGCTGCATCTCCTGAGTAACCAATTCCAATCGCCGCTTCACCCGCTACTAACAAAGGTTTTATCTCATCTGTTAAAACCGCTCGTATATTCGGACTTAATGCAATCAATCGTTGTGTTGCTTCTTTTATTTTCTCTTCATCTTGTGTATTCAATGAATATCCCATACTTTGTAAAGTCAATCCTAACATTTCATGGAAATTGTCCAACACTAAAATATTATTTTTATATTCTGAATCCCATAAATCTTTCCAGGTCGTAATTTTTTCAGCATCGACCATTTCTGTATTGACCATAATACCAATCGTTCCCCAAAAATATGGGATTGTGTATTGATTATCTCTATCAAAATTTTGATTCATCAAGGCGGGAGAAAGTGTTTCTAACCCGATAATTTTAGACTTATCAAGTGGTTTTAATAAGTTTTCTTCTAATAGTTTTGGGACACGTGACTCACTTGGAAAAATAAGATCATACGGTGTACCACCTTGTTTTAATTTTGCTTCCATTGCATCATTAGAATCGAACGTTTCATAAACAACGGAGTATCCTGTTTTTTCTTCAAATTCTTTTATTAACTCAGGGTCAATATAATCGCCCCAGTTAAAAATATACAGCGGTTTTTGTGCATCAACTTCTACACCAACAGAAGATGCACGCTCTTGCTCTAAAGCGAATTTCATAAAAAAAAGAATAGACACAGCAGCTAGAATACTACCAAAGAATAATCCTAATTTTTTCATACTAACCCTCTTTCCTATACTATTTTAACGTTCTAAGTATACCTATTTTTAAAAAAATATGCTATCAAAATATAAAGAAATTTTATTTCTTTATACAAAATAAAAAACCTAGTAGACGAAAAAGTAATAGCGACACTACTCATCTTACTAGGAATTGCTAGAGAAATAAGATTATTTCTTAAAATTATTCTACAATACAACATAAATATAAACAAGCAAAAAGAATAAAATGGTAGACAATTCTTTTAAACAAAAATTAGAAGTAGTAGTATTTTTACTAGATGTACTTTGCATCGAATAGTACGCACTTCAATACAACGTATCGGGAGAAAGAAATACTTTACCAAAAAATTGTGTTGGGGCAAAAACTCCAACACAATTTTTATATATTTATCTGTTTTTTACGTTCTCGTAGTTCTTTAAAAAACCGCTGTAGAAGAGCCTTACACTCTTCTTCTAGTACGCCACTTTCCACCTCGGCTTGATGATTAAACCGACTATCTTGAACTAAATTCATAAAAGTACCGCATGTTCCTGCTTTTGGATCAAAAGCACCAAAGGTTACTTTTTTTAGTCTTGATAAAATAATGGCACCACTGCACATTGGACACGGTTCTAAAGTAACAAATAACTCACACTCTTCTAAACGCCAATTCCCTAAGTGCGCATTTGCTTGACGGATCGCTTTTATTTCTGCATGAAGTGTCGCATCTTGTTCCTTTTCTCGTAAGTTGTATCCTCTACCAATGACCTCACCTTTATACACAACAACGGCACCGATAGGTACTTCATCTAAATCATACGCTTTTTGAGCTTCTTTCAAGGCTTCTCTCATAAAATATTCTTTTTCGGTCATTAGTGTTTCTCCCGATAAAAGTTACCATAAAATTGTTCGGTACTCATCACATTGATAATCGCTTTTGGATCTGAATTTAAAATACCTTTTGTAATTTCTTTTAATTCGTAAGAAGAAATAACGGTATATAAAATATAAATTTTCCGATGCGTATAACCACCAACACCCTCTATACACGACATGCCATGCTTATAGTTCTCAAAATAATAATCCATAATTTTCTCGGGCGTTTCTGTTGTGATTTGTAATGTCAACTGTTCATAACGATGGTGGAAATTTTCCAATGTTTTCGTCGCAACAAATTGGAATAAAATAGAAAAGCCTGCTTGTTCCCAACTACTTGTTAAGGCAAAAACAATTAATAAAATGACATTCCCAACAAACACGTACTCCCAAATAGATTTTCCTTTTTTATTCGACACGTATAATGCGATAAAGTCGGTTCCTCCTGTGGAGCCGTCTGCATATAGTGCTAATGCAATATAAATACCATTCAATGCTCCACCTAATAATACAGCTAACATCACATCGTGCAAGATAGGTTGAAAATGAAAGATACTTAAAAAGAAACTAGATAATACGACTTGAAAAAGAGATAAAAATGCAAATCGTTTACTTAAACCTTTATAACACAAAAATGCAACGACAACATTCAGCACAAGAGAAGAAATATTTAGTGGAATAGGTGTCGGTAAAAACATTTTAGATATATTTTGAATAAGCACAGAAATACCTAAAAAACCACTCGGTAATAAATTAGCGGGTGTTAAAATAGCCTGTAATGTAAACACTTGTAGTAGCGTTGCCGCAGTTAATAAAACGATAGACCTTACATCTTGATAATATTTAAACTTTTTCATTTGCATCTCTTTCTATCCACCTAAAATTTTGTTCAGATTGTTCACATAATGTTTGATATATTTTATCACATGATATTTGTCTATGCCACTTTTCATCATGATTTTTTTTGAATTGTGTAATAAAATCTACGTGCTTTAATTGCTTCATATATCGCGTTCCTACGTTGTTTATCGCCAATACTCTCACACTATCTTGTCGCTCTTGACTTTGTATATTTAGCACAATGTATAAACATAAACGCTGTACTCTGGCTCTTTTCCAACGCTTATTCATCACCAACTCTACAAAATGCTCATAACTTTCCGCATGATACACGCATTTTTTCAAACGATACTCTATCCCCTCCACCATTTGATATACGCAACGCAATTCCTCTAGTGACTTAGACATAATTAAGGTTTGCAGAATAACCCAATATTTATCGTACGCTGTTTTGAGTTGTACTGCATGATTTTGTAACGTGCGATACGATAATTCTGGCACAACACTTATATAGTCCTCATGAGAAAGCACCTTTTGACGAATTGCTGTGCCACTTGCAAAACAAGAATTGCTTTCCACTTGAGTATCATAGTGCTGGGCAGATGTGCGTATAATTGGTAATAACTGCATCGAATAGTCATGCTTTATAATTGCTTTTATATAAGATAGTGCCAACTGATTATTAGGCGTTGATATAAGTGTTGCCATTTCAGTAGGAAATAGTTGCGATAAATACATCAGCACTTGCGTATGATAAGACTGTGTAAAATCCTTTTCTGGTAGATTCATTAATGCTTCAGCAATTTCTTGAAACACTTGAGATGTTCCACTTTCTACTCCACATGATATAAACTGACACTGTAATTTATGAGCTATTCTCACAGCATTTTCAGCAAAAAAATCTGCAGATTGAACAGCCTCAACTGTTGGTAATTCAACAACCATATCAACCCCATGAGATAAGGCTAATTTTGCTCTATTCCATTTATTTAAAATCGCTAAATCGCCTCTTTGCGTAAAATTCCCACTCATAACAGCAATCATCACGTCAGCTTGACTATGCTCTCTTGCTTGTTGAATATGCCAAGCATGCCCATTATGAAAAGGATTATATTCTGCAATAATCGCACATGCTCTCACACAATTCCTCCTATTTATCAATACTGGCTGTGTGACAAAGGGACACACCCTTTGTCACACAGCCTCCTGATTTATTCATATTGTTTGTCAATCAAATCTTTAACTAAACCATACATATACTCATCGGGTGCAAATTCTCTTAAGTCCTCTACGCCTTCTCCAAGACCAACAAATTTAACAGGAATATCTAACTCATGACGAATGGCTAGTACAACGCCACCTTTGGCTGTTCCGTCTAATTTTGTCAATACTAAACCTGTGATATTCGTTGTTTCATTGAACTGTTTCGCTTGAATTAACGCATTTTGTCCTGTTGTCGCATCTAGGACGAGTAAAACTTCCTGTGCTCCACCTGGAATTTCACGAGAAATAATACGTTTGATTTTTTCCAACTCGTTCATTAAATTTACTTTATTTTGTAAACGTCCTGCCGTATCGACTAATAAATAATCAACATGCTCCTCTTTGGCTTTTTTGATTGCATCAAAAACGACAGACGCAGGATCTCCACCCATATCTCCTTCAACTACGGGAACACCAATACGCTCTCCCCACACACCGATTTGTTCAATCGCACCTGCACGGAACGTATCGCCAGCAGCTAATAGCACTCTATTCCCCTCTTTTTGTAATTTGGAAGCTAATTTACCAATTGTTGTTGTTTTCCCAACTCCATTAACACCCACAAATAAAATAACAGTTAAATCATCTGCACTTTTCGCCAATTTAGATGATACCTGTTCTCCTTTTTCATAAATGGCTACTAAATGTCTGACAATGGCTTTTTTGACAGCTTCTGGATTTTTCGCTTGCCATACAGCTTCGTCTTCACGTAATGCGTCCGTTAAAGCAATCGTCATATCAAAGCCTACATCAGCCGTTATAAACACTTCTTCCAATTCATCAAAGAAATCTTCATCAACACCTTTAAAGCTAGAAAACAAGTCATTGATACGCTCTGAAAAACTACGTCTTGTTTTCTCCATTCCTTTATCATATTGCTCAAAAATAATTTTCTTTTCTTCTTGTTGCGTATCTTGTTGAATGAGTGTTTCATCTTCTCCCGTAAACGCACGTTTTATTCGATCAAAAAATCCCATGATTATTCTCCTTTGTGCAACACATACAATTCAATGGCTTTTGCCACACCGTCTGCGTCATTTGTATCTGTTATATATTTGGCAGCATTTTTAACATCTTGTGTCGCGTTTCCCATTGCAACACCATATCCGGCATACGTCAACATTGCCAAATCATTTTCTTCATCACCACAAGCCAAAACTTCTTCAGCTTTTATATTTAAAAGCTCACATAAACATTTCAGCCCATATCCTTTATCAACGTCTTTAGGCAAAATTTCTAACAAAATTGGACGAGATTTCAATAATGTGTAGTCATTTTTAAAAGTTTCTGGCAATACAGCTATTTTACTATCTAATACATCTTGTGGACAGCAAGACACAACTTTATTAAACATATGGTCTGCATCAAAACTGTCTATATTTCTACGCTCAAACACCAGATTATTGATAATATCTGGATAAAGCGAACGATTATGTGACGGATAAATTGGTTCATACACTTTTTCTAAGTCAATAGCATTTATCGGTAATCCTACGGAAAAACACACATCATAAATATGCTCCACATCTGCTTTTGTGTGAGCTTTTTGTGCGAGTATTTCCTCCGTTTCCGTCACTTGCACTAAACCGCCGTTAAACGTAATGCAATGGTCATGCTCTGATACCAAATCTAGTTCCTCTAAAAATGTTCGAATACCCATAATTGGTCGCCCTGTGCACAACACAATTTTCATGCCCTGTTCTTTTGCTTGTTTTATCGCTTCTTTATTTCTTTGACTAATCGTTTTATCACTTGTTAATAAGGTGCCGTCTAAATCGATTGCTATTAGTTTTATCATTGTCTACCTCCATTTAGAAATCCCTTATATTATAGCAAAAAAAGAGCCTTTGTTCTACTTACTAATCATTTCTCTTATACAACACTGTAAAAACAAAAGCACCTCGATACCTAGATGCCAACAATAATATGCTAGCTACCGTTAGGGGCTTACTTTCTTATTTTATTTTTTGATAAATGATTTCGATGATAATCTAGACTTACTTTTTGCCCTCACAAATAAATCGGGTAGGGAATGCCTAAATCTCACAAAGGCTTATGCTACACGATATGGCATGTCAAAGGGACTATTCTTTCCTATTCAATATAAACGAACAATATTTTTATCTATGCTATCTATGTTTTATCTATGCAACGCCTCGTTGACAAAAAGAGAGGCACAAAATACAGCTATGCAACCATTTTGTATGTTACTATACATATAAACAAAAGGAGGGCATTATCATGACAATTCATGAACGCATTTATCGTTTAAGAAAAGAAAAAGGACTTTCACAAGAACAATTAGCCGAGGCATTACACATTTCTCGGCAGGCTGTCTCAAAATGGGAAAGCCAACAAAGTACGCCTGATATTGATAACATTATTTTATTAAGTGATTACTTTCATGTCACAACAGATTATTTATTAACTGGAAAAAATACCACCACACATGTATCCTTATTCAATGCAAAAACAAGCATAATACTGTCAACGACACTCAATACATTAGGTCTTTTCTTATCTATTATTATCTTTCATGCTACACACAGTATATTAAGCCTTATTGCTTTTATTATTTGTACGACTTTAAGTATTTTATTACATCAAATAAGTATCCAACTATTTCATATAACCAAACAGCAACAATATCATTTTTGGAAAATCAATATTTGGCTTGTTAGTTTCACTCCTTTTTCTATATACCTTAGCTCACTAACAGGCGTTGACTTATTTTTACCAATATTTTATGGATATGACTTTTCCCTCTTTGTTTTCTATATTCTATTATGGTTTATCTATGTATTATGTTGCTATTGGATATTACGAAAAATCAAAAGAAAAATGGTACAAAATACCCTATAAAAATCTCTTTAATATAAAAAATGGTGAATTGGCATTTTAAGTGTCAATCACCATTTTTATATTGATGTAAACATATTTAACAATCTATTGAAAAGCTTTTATTTTTTATCTTAAAACCTACCCCAACCACCAGCAATGCCGGTTGAACCATCATCAGTGTCTTGTATCTTTTGTAATAATGCCATTTGTTCTTCTGTCAAAATAATCCATTTATCGTATTTTTTCAACCGAATATCTTTCATCAATCGCTGGATAGCCAATCTATCTGCCCACCGCCACAATGCTTACCATTCAACTCGCAAATTGTGTTTTGAATAGCCAACAAAACACTTTGTAGCATTGGTGTTTTATCATTTTCTTTTAAGCTAAGAGATATATTGCAACATCTCTTTTTTCCAAATATCTTCTATATTTTTGAACATAGATTTTCTCCCCGTACTTATTGGTTTATTTTTTCTATGTCTCCAGAAAAAAGAAATTCCTAAAATTAAAAATATACATTCTAATACTTTATACACAACTATTAGAACAATTGATATTGAATAATATACATCAAACATGTTTACTACCTCCTTACCTTAATATTTAACTTAAATCATGCCTTACTCTACTAATAGTAGAGCATTATCTAAAAAAATGTAAACGATACCACTCCTTACTGGATAATCTTTTCTATACGTATCAAATAATCGTAACTATTTTCCTATTTATAAACATTTTTCAGAAATTTTTTTCTCTTGCATTTCTTTTCAATTCTTGTATAATATGTTGCATGTGATATGTTTTTTATAAGGGAGTAACTGGTACAATTTAAAATTGTGCGATAGTATCAACAACGACAAGCAGGTTTCTGCTGGTGCTATCTTAAACAGTGAGACTTATAGATACAGCTAGCTGTATCTATAAGTCTTTTTCTTTTATCTAAAACAATCTATATGATTTTAGGAGGAAAAATATGACAAAGAAAGATTATTTCTTATTATCACAAGAAGAAGTCTTACAAGATGTAGATAGTTCATTAGCTGGTTTATCTAGCAAAGAGGCAAGCGATCGTCTTGCTAAATATGGCGAGAATATGTTGCAAGAAGGAGAAAAACGTTCTTTACTTGCTAAATTTTTAGATCAATTCAAAGATTTCATGATTATTATTTTAATGGCAGCTGCTGTGTTGTCTGTTGTGGTATCTTATGCTGAAGGACATCCAGAGTATCATGATGCGATTATGATAATGATTGTGGTACTTATCAATGCGGTGTTAGGGATTGCTCAAGAAGCAAAAGCCGAAGAAGCTGTAAATGCCTTGAAAAAAATGGCATCTCCTCTTGCACGTGTGATGCGTGACGGGCATACATTATCACTAAAAAGTGAAGAAATTGTCGTTGGAGATATTGTTTTATTAGAAGCAGGTGATGTTGTCCCTGCCGATATGCGTTTATTAGAAGTCAACACATTAAAAATTGAAGAGTCTGCACTAACTGGAGAATCTGTTCCCGTTGAAAAATCATTAGCTATTCCAAATAGTGAGGAGTCTGGTATCGGTGACCGTACAAATATGGCATTTTCAAGTACAAACGTAACGTATGGACGTGGACTTGGTGTTGTTGTAGCAACAGGTATGGATACCGAAGTTGGTAAAATTGCCAATATGCTTGTTTCTGAAAAAGAAAGCAAAACACCACTACAAGAAAATCAAGATCAACTTGGAAAATGGTTGACTATTTTAATTTTAGTGATTGCTGCAATTATTTTTGGTATCGGGCTATCCCAAGGTAGACCTGCCACAGCTATGTTATTAACAGCTATCTCAATCGCTGTTGCTGCAATCCCTGAAGGGTTACCTGCTATTTCAACAATTATTTTAGCTTTAGGTACTCAATCTATGGCAAAACAAAATGCGTTAATTCGTAAATTACCTGCCGTTGAAACATTGGGTGGAACAGAAATTATTTGTTCCGATAAAACAGGAACATTGACACTGAACCAAATGACAGTTGAAAAAGTAGTTTATAACAATACCATTCATAATGCTAGCGAGCCGATTGACTTAGACTTATCTGTATTAAAAGTGATGACACTAGCAAACGACACAAAACTGTCAAAAGAAGGACAACTAATCGGCGATCCAACTGAAACAGCACTTGTACAATTCGCATTGGATAAACAATTAAACCTACAAGAATTTTTAAGTGCTTATCCACGTGTGGCAGAAGTACCATTTGAGTCTGACCGCAAAATGATGTCAACTATTCACCCAGTAAACAATGCATACCTTATCGCAACAAAAGGTGCTCCAGATATTTTATTAACGCGTTGCACACATATTTTAGATAACGGTGCCGTAAGACCAATTACTGACACTGACAAAGATACATTGGCAAGATTAAATCATGAAATGGCGACTCAAGCATTGCGTGTTTTAGCCATGTCATATAAAGAAGTGGACGCTGTACCAAGTGAATTGACAACTGAATATGTAGAGCAAAACATGGTATTTGCGGGACTAGTTGGTATGATTGACCCTGAACGTAAAGAAGCTGCTGATGCGATTGCTGTTGCCAAAAAAGCAGGTATTCGCACAATTATGATTACAGGTGACCATAAAGACACAGCTCAAGCTATTGCGAAACGTTTAGGTATTATTGAAGAAAATCAAGAACACGCCGTTTTAACAGGTGCTGAATTAGATGCAATGTCTGATGAAGCATTACGCCAACACGTTGAACAATATTCTGTTTATGCTCGTGTATCTCCAGAACATAAAGTAAGAATTGTGAAAGCATGGCAATCTCACAACAAAGTTGTTGCCATGACAGGTGATGGCGTTAACGATGCTCCATCTTTAAAAGCTGCCGACATTGGTGTAGGTATGGGTATTACTGGTACGGAAGTATCCAAAGGTGCTTCTGATATGGTTTTAGCCGATGATAATTTCAAAACAATCGTTGCTGCCGTGAAAGAAGGACGGAAAGTCTTTGCAAATATTCAAAAAGCTATTCAATACTTATTGTCTGCAAACTTAGGTGAAGTGATGACATTATTCGTTGCAACAATGCTTGGTTGGACTATTTTAGAACCTATTCATATTTTATGGATTAACTTAGTCACAGACGTATTCCCTGCTATTGCACTAGGATTGGAAGAAACTGAAAAAGGAGTTATGACGATGAAACCTCGTGGAAAAAGCTCTAACTTCCTATCTAACGGTGTTGGACATAGTATCATTTACCAAGGTATTTTAGAATCATTATTTACACTAGGAATTTTCTGGTATGCAAAAGACCACTTTGGTGTTCCAGTTGCCGAAACAATGGCATTCGCAACACTTGGTTTAATCCAATTGTTCCACGCATATAATGTAAAATCTGTTTACCAATCTCTATTTAGTATGAACCCATTCGCAAACAAATGGTTAAACTATGCAACCATCGGTTCTGCAGCAATGTTACTGATTGTAATGATTGTACCAGGTGTAAACACATTCTTTAGTTCTTCAAGCTTAACACTTGCTCAATGGGGTATGGTCGTTGGCGTAGCCTTTGCGATTGTCCCTGTCGTTGAAATTTGTAAAATTGTTTTACGTATTGCACATAAAAAATAATAGATACACCAAAACAGGAGGAACTACTAGCAGTTCCTCCTGTTCTTTTACTTATATTGACAAAAATGCTTAACATCAATGTTTCGATGTTAAGCATTTTACTATTTTAAGATAACTGGCTCTCTTACCTTTCACTTAGCAATAAACTTTATTATTTCCTATTTTTGATGCGTGATATGATATTGATTAATCACAAATGCAAGTTGTTCAAAAGTTTCAAGACCAATTCCTGTTGTGTATAGTGCTAAAAGATAAGGTGTTTTTTCATACACAATAGCAACATCATTATGTGCACCACCAAAATCTCCATATTTGTGTGCAATATCCGCATCCGTCACATATTTTTTCAGATATGCACCCGGCATTGCTTTTTTCATATAGGCAATAATATCTGTATACGTATTTTGGTTTTTATACAAATAATTTAGTACTTGTATAAAATAATCACTTGTCGTCAAACTATAATCACTGGAAGCAATGGTTTTAATATCTCCCTCAGCTTGACCATAAACAGCAATATCTTCATATACTTTCGTCACGCCACCTAGTGTATTAAATAAAACAAGTGATGCTACATTACTTGAATTTACAATACTTTCTTCTTGTAATAGTTTAACGTCTACGGATTGTCCATAATTATTGAGGAATCCTCTGTATTCGTCAATACTTTCATAGCATTCGCTACATACGGGCACTTTTTGGTCTAAAGATAAATTACCACTTTTCACTTTGTCGGACACTAACATATTTAATGGCAGTTTATATGTACTTGCTGATTTCATAGGTGCATTTTTGTTCATTGCAATCACATCATCTGAATCAACTGATTTATACGCAAACGACACAAGTTCTTCACTCACATTTTTATCGGCTAAAAATTCTCTGACAATGGTAACCAAATCTTTGTTGACATAATCATATTTAGAAACCAATCCCTCCAGTACTTCCGGTTTATCCGCCACCGTTAGCACTTGGCAACTTTCTTGTCCATACGCTGTCGCACACACACGTTCTTCGCCACTTGACAGTGATTGACTGTTCTTATTATACGTTACTTGAGAAGCATACTTTGGATTTACTTTAAAAATCGTTTGATAATTTTGTCCTTTATAAAATACTCGATTGGCTGCATCTAAGGCAACAATCGTTGATATATCAGGCTTATTGATATTAAATTTGACACGGTATGTTTTTCCTTCATAAACAACATTAACTGTCTGCAATCCCTCTTTTTCAAGCTGGCTCTTATCTATCTCCACTTGTGTGTCTGGTTTGGCATGATCCAAATAAAGTGATGCAGTTAAAGGTAGGTCATCTCCCCAAGTATACGCAAATACGTCTTGTTTGGTTGCTGGTAGCAAAAACAACAAATAAATAAGCACAATACTAGTTAACACGATGCTCAATGATAAAATTTGATATATTTTCTTCTTTTTAAGCATAAAGTCGCTCCCTTAGTTAAAAATACATTTTTATTATACATATTTTTCAACTAAATGCACAGCTTTTACTATATCGTCCGTTTGAACATTCGGAACAGCAAGACGGAATGTTTCCCTATCGCTCGCTGCAAATGATGCCATTTTTGGTACAGCTGTTTCCATAGTTTCTTCTATGCCTAATTGATGCCATGAATAAATAAAACCATTCTCTTTATAAAACAGAATTAATCGTTGTAATTCCTCTAATTCATTCATTGCTGCTAATTGAACGAGTAGCCCGTAAGACACTTTAACACCGTGCTGTATAGCATGTGTTTCTTTAAATAATGATAAAGCATTATGTACAGCATGTGCTCCAGACATACGGCCATATTCACAAGCAAAACAACCTACAGCAGCTGCCACATTAAAGACTGTATCCACAACACGTTTGAAAGCAGGTGTTACGTCATGATTCTCTAAATTTTTTAACGCTTCAGGTGTATCACGTAATAAAATTTCTTGTGTAACTTTTGCCGCAGCTAATCCTAACGCAACATTTGCCTCCAACGTATCCTCAACATGACGCACAATACTTTCTGCCTCATACCATTTCACAAGCGTGTCACAAACACCACCTTCAAAATACGCTTTTGGAGAATGTGCTAATAATGTTAAATCTACAATACAGCAATACGCTGTTCTTGAAAAATAATCCACCATTTTAAACGTTTTATCTGGGTGATATACCGCTGCTACCGGTGTTGTAGGAGCACATGTCCCCAAGACTGTTGGTACAGAAATAATGTCACAATTTAAACGTTCTGCAACAATTTTAGCCGTGTCACAAACCTTTCCACCACCGATTGCCACAATCACATCAGCATCTTTTGCCAATGTCGCTAGACGCTCACCGTCCTCATGACTAGATGTTTTATCATATTTTAAAACAGGAATACCTTCTAACTTATCCGGTGTAAATGTTAAAAACGCTTCATAAGATTTTTCTCCAGTAACGATATAAGGCTTATCAAATGCTTTTAATTTTTCTGATAAATAAACTAAAGCACCTGCTTCACTAATATATTGTCCTGGGGTACTTCTTGTCACTTGTTCAAATCGCATAATGTCCTCCTATAATTAAAAAAAGATGATAGAATATCGTTATTCTATCATCTTTTCCGATTTTTTTCTATTGCTTTTTACGATAATATAAAACAGAAATAAGCATTATACTTATACCACATATCATAAAGATTTCTATACCGATACCACCCGTTTTTGGAAATTCTCCCGGTTTGAAGTTTTTCACACGAATACCTACAATATTTGAATTACTCTCTTTTTCAATAAGAACAATATCTTTAAACGTATCTGATACTGTCACATCTCCATTTTGCCTAATCGTAATCATCACAGGCTCTGGTAATTTTTGATAATGTTCTGGTGCGGTTTCTTCAACTAAATAATACACACCCGGTACAAACCCTTTATCTCTATTTGTAAACGTAAATTCTCCCGTTGTCAATGTCGCTTGTTGCCCATTATATGCCGGTGCATTCGCATCTTTACTTTGTTTAATAATAAATCGTGCATTCGCCAATGTCTGATTTGTTTTCGCATCAACTTTTATCACTTTCAACATATAACATATTGGTGTATTTTTCATCATTAAAGACAGTATATTTTCTTGTTGCTGAACAGTCAATGTATCAGTAACATCTGTCAACACTTCTCTGTTTTGTTCAATCGTAGCAACTTTAACCGTCATGATGCCATTTTGAGCAATACTAATTTTGTATTTAGTAGTATCTCTTTGATAACCGACTGGCGCTTGTTTTTCTTGTAAATAATAACTCGTTCCAAGTGCCAACTCTTTAAATGACACCATACCTTGACTATCCGTTTCTTTCGTCGCCACTTCTGTCACGCCGTCTTGTTGATACAGTGTAAATTGAGCATGCTCTAAAAGAACAGATGTATCATCTTTGGATACTTTTGTTAATCGGATTTCTGGCTTATAGTTTTTTACTTTAATAGATACTAAATCATCATGCTCAGAACTATTTGCAAGTACAACAAGATGTGCTTTATTTTCTGGAACACTCAATACGCCGTCTGGAGATAGTGTAAACGGAATACTTTCTGATAAAGGCACATATCCATTTGGTGCGAGTAACTCTTTAATATAGTACGTTCCCGAAGACAATTTTCTAATTTGCCCCTCACCAAAGATAAACCCATCTCTTGATAAAGTAGCCACATAATCATTTACACGTTGTCCGTTTTCATCTACAATTTCAAATCTTGAGCCATCAAGACCCGTACCTTCTTCCGTAATCTTTTGCAATTTCACACGATACTCTTTTTTTCTATTTTTCGCTACAATATTTAACACCCGATTATCCATATTCTTCAACACGAATACATCATCGGCATTGTGACTTCCAGCTGTGCCGTCTTCATGTAAAATAACTTCATATTTTTTCGTATTCAATTCATACCCATCTGGAGATGTTATTTCTTGAATGTAATATGTCCCTGGGGATAAATTCTCAAATTGTAGATTACCACGTTCATCTGTTACTTTATCATAGCCAATTTGAGTGGTTTGATCAGATGAAAACAGTCTAAAAATTGCATCTTTTAATACATGCTGTTCATCTGCTACATCATGTTTCATCAGTCGAATATCGAAATGGTCTTTATGATTCTTCATTTTTAATTTTATCGTTTTATTTTCATTGACTAATTCTGATGTAAAGTAAGAATCATCTTGCGATATATTGCTAATATTTCCTTGACTATCAACATCAAATTCAAACGCTTGTGTATATGGTACATATCCATTTGGTGCACTTTCTTCGGTTAAACGATAATGCCCTTCTTGTAACGCATGAAATATGACTCTTGAGGCGTTGACATCATTTCGTGAAACAACATTATAACCCGTATTTGATTGTAGTCTAAAGATAGCTCCTGTAAGTGCATTTCCCGTTTGACTATCTAGTTTTTCTAACTCAACAGACGTAGATGTTGTATGTGCCTTCACGTTGATAATCTCTTTTAAGTGATTTGCATCATAGGGTTCTCCGTCAACACGAATACTACCGTCTTGAGCAACGACCAAGGTATGCATGGTGTCATCAAGCGTATATCCCTCTGGTGCTTCTATTTCTTTAAAATAGTATGTTTTATTTGCTTCTAGTCGATCAAACGTAACCGTCCCTGTATCGTCAGATTCTTCATTTGATAAAATAATTTTTTGATTTGTATGTTGTTCGATGCCATATAAAGCAAACCGTGCAGGTTCTCTAATTGGAACAGTAGTCCCATTTATATTCTCTACTTTTTTAAATTTATATTGATACACATGTATTGGTTCCGCACTCACACGAGTATCATAAAAAAATGGTCTACCTAATACATTATGCACCTTTCCTAAGCGTCCCCCTGAGCGTGCATGGGCTAAGTTTACTTGACGTCCGGATGCTTTTTTCTTTGTTTTGACACGAATAACCATTACTTTTCTACTGATTGTACGATGTTCAAAATGGAACTCTAGACGATATAAACTTCTAAATTTATCTGTTCCTCGATAATTATAGTCAACATCTGGGCCGTAATAATATTTGTCTTGGGGACTACCTGTAATCGTATATTCTGATTTAGGTACTCTCAAAATAGTATTTGCCATATAGTTTTGCCCATTGCCCGGGTCTGCCATAAATACGTCAATATCTTTATCAAAAGAGCTAGGATTATTCCCATGATATAGTTCAATCCCGTCCCCTAAATGATCTTCTAAATATCTATCTAGAGGATAGTTTCTATAATCTCCTCTAGCATTAAACAAAACTTCCCACGTAATATAATCTTCCCCTATATCAATAGTATTTTTTCGAATACTCGGTGCTGTTTCTGAAATTGGATTTGGTTCATAATGCGCTGTCACAATATTGGTTAAATTTTTACTACATGAATCAGTTGCCCCAAAGTGATTTTCAGCTGTGTAGTCAACCTCTTTTGAAATAATAGTTGATTGTGGATGGTCTGGGTCGTAGAAGAATCCTGCTCTAGGCTCTATCCCTGAGAAAACACGCATTCTTCGTTTTTCTTCCAAACTCATTCGTCTACCATTCACATAATAGACACTATTTAACTCGGCATCTGTTTTCTTTTCAGAACCAGATAATTCAAAAAATCCTGTGTAATCTTGTGAGGATACACCATTTTCCGTAACCACAAATTTCAACTTATCTTTTACCACATGATATACATCAACTGCACCGTGTTTACCTTCCGGATCCAATGTCTGCCATCGCTTATTCGAATTAGGCACGTGCTGGATAACGTAGTCGTCCGGTAAAGACACCGTGAAATAGTCTCCCGGTTTCGCATTAGCAGGTATTTTGAAATGGAATTGATAAATACCTCCCCAACCTGCTGAATCAGCCGTCGAAAATGAGTTTAATGTTAAATCTGTAATTCTTGTAACACCGTATTCACTACACTGAATATTCGCAACAGGATGTTGTTTTCTTTGTTTATTCACAAAATAATAATCTAACGCTTTATCATCTGAACCACTATATAACAAATAATATCCTGAAGGTGCAAGTTCTTCTACAGAATAATCAATACGCTTTCTTTCTCCATAATTATCTAATTTAAATTTTTGAATATTTTCGACCACTTTTTCTGTTTGATTCGCATTTAACACCTCTGTGCAAATAAGTGTATTGTCAGCACGTATTTCATAACGTGTATCAACTGGTGTAGCACCGTCTTCCCAAGATTTTCTAATTTTTAAATCGACTTTTAGTGCCTCTAAACTGGCTTGTGGAATAGTATGATTTACTTTTTCATTTGTAATATTGGTTAACACTTCTGTTTGAACAATATAACCAGTAGGTATATCGGAAACTGTAAATTGAGTGTCATGAACAGACTTTGTTTCTGTTCTTTCTAAAACATATCCATTATTTGACGGTTTATAATAAAAGACTTTAACACTCGTTACATTTTGTGACGCATCTGGTGTCATATCAAATGTTTTCGTTTTAGGTGTATTACCATTATTTACAACTGATGATGTCCAACGAATAGATGTATCGGTTATATAATCTCCAGCTGTTACCGTATCTTCAGTTCCACTCGTATTGATGACAGGACTACTGTCATCATGATGAAATGCTCCAGGTAATAATAGTCTTGCTGTTGACGGTACCTCTAAAACCGTATCTCTATCTAAAACGGTTGTAGTACCTCCATACGTTAAGTCTGCTCCTTTTTTTAATTCAGCAGTTAAAGTCGTATGAAAATCTAAAGCATAAAAATCTCGAACATCTGTAACTGGTGTTTCAATCGTATAAATATATTCACCATTTTCGATAGTACCCATCCGATGCTCTGTAGAATACATTAAATCTGCCTGAGTTGTTCCTACTTCATGCTCGTTTAATATCTCTGTATCATCTCTTTTAATAGAGGTAATTATCGGAGCACCTAAACCGGAATCTTTTGTTGTCGTAAAAAATGTTTTTAAATCTCTTGCCGTATGGTTAATATTACCTGAAATATGTGTTTTATATACCCAAACGATTTTGGAACGCCCTTGTGAATCTGTCACAATATCTTGTTTATATAATGTTGATTTTTGTTCAAAATCTCCCAATTTAATTGGAATACTAAATTTACCTAGATCAAATGTCAATCGCTTAATCGTTTCCCACCAACGTGTGACAGTTGTTGTCGTCGTAGAACCGTCAGGGTTATTAACAGTTGTTGAATCTGATACTGGTGTGTCGTCACTTAGTGGATTCTCTCGATTGGCTGAACGGAACATAACCGACCCTGCATTTTCTTCCGTTGTTTCTTCAATACGTTCCGTGACAGTTTGACTTAATGTTTGAATCTCTGTTTGACGGCTTGTTTCAGTTTCTTCTTTTTTTGGTTGAGATTGCTCATCATTCGCTTGCGAGGTACTCATATCTGACGTAGAAACCGATACATTTTCTTGCGCATAAACAAAACCTCCAAAAACATGAGATAAAATCAATAAACTAATGGCGATTATACGTCTAATTTTTTTCACGACTCAACCTTCCCTTCTTTCGCATTCTAATTATTATTCCACTCAATATAACGACTCCACTCAATGCGAGATAAAATAGCCATCTATATAACCACAATGTTTGATATTGATTGGTTTGTAATGTTTGTTCTTGTTCAACATATGGTACACGTTCTCCCATGACTAAAAGTCGATGACTATTTATCATATAAGGTGTACATGTCAATAGTGTTGCATAATCTTTTCCTGTTTGGATAGCAATAGCTCCTAAGTCTGTAGGTTCTACTACTTTGACTTGAAACACACGATAAGCCAATGTTTCTTTGATATTGCGAATATAAAACATATCGCCGATTTCCATTTTATCTAAATCAGTGAATAACTTTGCCGTAGGTAATCCTCTGTGCGCAGATAAAACGGTATGCGTACTTTCTCCACCAACGGGTAGCGACGTCAACTCTAAATGTCCCACGCCTTTTTGCAAAACATTTTCCGATGTGCCTGCATAAATTGGAATTTCTTCTAATAGCTTAGGAATACGTAGATATCCAATTTGTTCATTTATTTCTAACATACGAGCATACTCTTTGATACCGTCTTTTTGTAAATCCGTAAATGGATCTTGTATCCAAACTTTTTGAATCCTCGTTTCATTATATGCTTTTGCTAAAGCAATGCGTTTATCAACATCTTTTGTCGAAATATGCGATGCATTTTTTTCAAATTCTGTCACCACAACTTTTGAGGCAAAATAATACATGGTTTGACTAACAATGGGAAATAATGTTATTCCTAATCCAAGTAAAAAGATGATAATAAGTCCTCTCTTACGTCTTTTGGCGACTACCCTTTTTCGCATATCTGTTCTCTTTTCTATATTTTCGGCGTAATTTAACAAATAAAATAACTAAAACTACTAATACAAGAAACGTACCATAAAATAAGCGCTTGTATAAATCATTCTCTTTAAAATAACTAGCTTCTTTTTCTTCTATCGCTTCCACATAATCAATACGAAATCCTCTAACAAGTAAACGATGTGTGTTAACCATATAAGGTGTACAGGTCAACAACGTCACATAATCGTGTCCCTCTTGAATACGTAAATCCTCGATATTAGTAGGTTCTACCACTTTGATTTGATCCACTTGATACGCTAATGTTCCACCAATATTATGAACATAAAACTTATCGCCAATTTCCAATTTGTCTAAATCTGTAAACAATTGTGCAGTGGGTAATCCCCGATGTGCTGTTAAAACAGCATGCGTACTATTCCCTCCAACAGGCAGAGAAGTTGCCTCTAAATGACCAACACCTCGTTGTAAAACATTCTCCGAACTCCCTGCATAAATGGGTAAGTCTTGTACAATTTTTGGAATGGATACATGCCCAATCTGTTCATTTACTTCTAGCATACGGGCATATTCTGCCGTTCCTTCTTTTCTATCTTTTTCCGAATAAGGATCTTCAACATCTATATGTTTACTAGATATAAGCGCATCATTATAAGCATTTGCTAAAAAAATACGTCTTTTAATATCTGCTGTATCTAATTTTTTCACTTCTGCTTTAAAACTCGTCACTTGCACAATAGACGCACGATAATATAAATACTGACTAACTAAAGGGAATGCCAATATACCTAAACCAATTAAAAATACTAGATAAAAAAAGAAACGACTTTTTCTAGTTTTGGTTTTCTTCATTGTCATGTTTCACACTCTTTTTCTTTAAGAATATCCCTACAATGACGAAAACAATACCCCATACATACCCATTACTCAACAATTCACCTGTATGTGGTAACCAACGCTCAATAAGATCAGGTGGTAAAGGTCTATTCACAATAATTGTCAGCGTATCATCTGTATATGATATAGGTGTAATCTCGAATGCAATATCTACACCCAATACAGCATATTCAACATTATCGACAATCGGTGCTTTTACTTCTCTTAAATAATATTTTCCATAAGGCAAATCCTGTACTTCAAAATATCCATTTTCCCCAGAGGTAAGAGTATATGTATGTCCACCTCTTAATAGTGGTTTTTTGTCAGCGTCTAACACTTCAAAAACAGCACCTTGTAAAGCCTTAGCGGGTGTTTGTTCATTCACTTTTTTAAATCGTTTCCCTCCAAAATGTGTTGGGTGATTTTCTATCGCAATATTCGTCACATCATTCGCTTTAATCATAATCATTGGTGTATCTGTTAATAGTTGATACCCCGGCAACGCTTTTACTTCTTTGATAATATATTCCCCTTCAGCAAGACCGAAAATACGAATATTTCCCATTTCATCAGTGTTTAATACCGTTTCTCCATCTGTATCAAGTGTTGCTAAGCCGTTTTTCACATGTACAATCTCATTATTTTTTGTATACAAAGAAAAGGCAACATTCGCTAGTGGTATTCGCTCTTTTCCTTGTTGTTCATATTTAAACAAATGTAATTCTCCTGTTGGATGAAATTGCTTTACATGAATCGTTTTATTTTCAAAATCATTCCCTGTTAAATCAATAAAAAAAGGTACAATTTCTGTTATAGCAAGCTCTGTTTTTTCAGACACTGCCAGTACATAATACAAGCCTCTCTCCAACTGGACTTTATAGGACTGGTCATTTAATGACACAACAGATGCAGTATATTTATTTTTCAAAGTATGCAAATCTTGCGTTTTCACCCAATCTACTTCAGACTGGTCTGTTCCAATTTTAAACAGATGATATTGAATATCTTGATTATTGGCAAAAGCATTCGGACTAATAATTTCAATCGTTACCGTATCATTTGCATGCGCATGATTAGAAAATGGTAAACAGACAAACGCAATCAACACACATATTCTTTTGACTAATTTAGAAAATGTCATCCTATCTTCCTTTCCTTTTTAATATCTTTTCAATATCTTTCTAGTATCGAACATTCTTATCTTCTCAAACACGACTTAACGTATGTTATTCATACGCCGACAAACAAAGTATTGGGGATATGATGGGAACATACCTTTATTTATCGCTAAATCGTGTTTGAGAAAACAGGTGATAAACACCTGTTCTCTACTTACTGCTTATTTTTTTGATTTTTTCATACCAATAAAGGCAAAGCCCATTAAACCTAATCCTAAAGCAATAAAGATAACTGTACCAATACCACCTGTATCTGGAATGGTTGGACGTTTGTTATTATGCACTTTATCTGCAGTCGCATTTCCGTTCTCAGTTGCTGACATTACTGCTGTTGGATCTGTATAGTATGATGTTTGTGATACTGTAAACGAAATTTTTGACGTTAACAGTTGATACCCAGTTGGTGCTTTTGTTTCTTTTAAGTAATATTGTTTTGAACCGTCACCAATTGCTGTGGTTGATGTATCTGGAAGATATCCTAACCCTTTAATTTCAAATTCTCCATGTTCATCAGAAACTAATACAATGTCTTCACCCGCAACAGCTGGTTTAAATTTACCTGCATCAATCGCTGCTCTATTTGCTGCAATTAATCCGTCTGTCCATTTCATAGGTGTTTCATCTTGATCAGTATTATACAGTTTAAATTCCGCTCCAGATAATGTCACATTTTCATCTGTTGCATCATCTTTTGTAAATCTTTTACCTCCTGTATAAACGTATACCGGTGGAGAAGGTGGTGTTTCTGGTGGTGTTTCTGGTGTACCCGGTGGTGTGCTTGGTGGTGTATTTGGTTTTGGATCATTTGGATCATGATGATTACCGCCACTGTTTTTATAAACGATTTTCGTTTCGTTTTTAATCCCTTTACCCATAATTGCTTTGTCATTGATTTTCGCTTTTAACTCGACTTGAATAAATGGATTTGCATCTGTATTTTCTGTCACATTACCAATTTCCGTAGCACTTGGATGATTACGTTTATCTAGCGAAACGCTACGTGTGATTTTATCTAACCCCTCTGATGTTAAAGAAACAGTAACTGTTCTACTATCTGTTGTTGGAGGTGTTACTGTATAGTCTGTATCTTTAATCAATTCAGTTGTACCAAATTGAACTTTACCAACACCTACATAATCTAATGCTTCATCCAATGTATCTGTAAAGTCATATTTAGAATATGTATCAATATTTGTCGGAATCGTTCCTTTTAAATAGAATTGAATGTCTTGACCAGCATTATAGCTACCCTCATTTGAACCAAGTTGATTCACATCCTTGTCTACTGACGGTAATTTACCTGTTACGTTTTTTGGATACACATGAGCTTCTGATAAGTAGCCTGATCCATCACTTGCACTTAAAGGTAATGTCAAACGGAATGGCACAGCATATCCTGCTGATACTTCTGACGGTGCTGAATGTTCGATAATCCAATACGTACCATTTTGTTCTTTTGTACGAATAAATTGCACTTCTCCATTTTCAGCTGTTGGATCTAACAGTCCTGAGTTACCGTCACCAGTAATTAACGCATCTAACTGTGCTTCTGTTTTAGCCATCAGTTTTGCATTTGTCCATTCTGGATCATTTAGTTTATCCTCTGGAATTTTATACCATTTGAAGATAACGTTTGATAATGTTCTTACATTTGTCCCTAATGCTCCTATTTCTTCATTAGTCAATGCTTGACCATTTTCATTTACTTTAGGAACAGTACTGTTATACGCATCTGCTTGTAACTTCACAATAGTTACTGTTGTGCTATCAGGAACGCTAGCTGAAACACCGTTAATTGCAAAAACAGGTTGCGCATACGGAACAGCCGGAACAAAAGCACCACCAAGTAACATCATGGCTAAAGCAACACGATTAAACTGCTTTAACTTACTTGTTCTTGTCATAAGTTTTTCTCTCCTTTTTTGTTGTGATAGACGAACTATAACGCTTGAATATTTATTCGTCAACTCCCCCATAACAGCCCTCCCTCGTTAATTTTTATACATTTTAAAGCGTTTTTATTTAATACATAGGTTTTTATCTATCTACAAAAAAGGATTTTCTAAACCCCCTAAAAAAATACACAAAATATAGATTTTTTTGTTTTACGATCTATATTCTGTGTATTTCTCATTAAATTTTAATTTTAAAGCCATCCATTTTTTTCTGCAATGTTTACTGCTTCAATACGATTTGTTGCTTCTAATTTTAGTAAAATTGTTGACATATAGTTCCGAACTGTTCCATTAGATAAAAACATTTTTTGGGAAATTTCTTTATTAGACAATCCTAAAGATACTTGTTTTAATAATACTTGTTCTTGTTCTGTCAATGGATTTTCTTGCATAAACATCACTTCCATAAGTTCTGGGGAATACTCTTTTTGACCTTTCAAAACACTTTGAATGGTTATCATCAAGTCTGAAATGCTCCGTTCTTTTAATACGAAAGCATCTACACCTGCTCTAACTGCTCTTTGAAAATATCCCGGACGTTTAAATGTTGTCACAATAATCACTTTCGTGTTTAACTGTCGTTCACGTATCCATTCTAAAACATCTAGTCCTGTCATGTAGGGCATTTCAATATCTAGTATTGCTACATCAATCTGCTCTTTTTCTAAACAATCTATGGCTAATTTCCCATTAGATACTTGGTGAACATGACGAATTTCCTCTTGCATTGTAAGTAATTGACACATCGCATCTAATAACATTCCTTGATCTTCTGCAACTAATACATTCATATCAAGTCCTCCTCCAATGGTATCCACATTATCAAACGTGTTGGATCTTTTAGTGATGTCATTTCTAGCTGTCCTTTTATTGTTGTCAATCTATCTCGTATTGAATGCAACTCTTGTCCTGTCCATGTATCAAATCCAACACCATTATCTTCTACCGTTATTAGCATTTCTTTACTTTTTCGTTCAAATCCTATATGACAATGCGTTGCTTGACTATGCTTGATTAAATTATTACCACATTCTCTTAATATCATCGTAATCACTGCTTGTAACGGTTCTGATAAGACTTTTATCATATCACGATTTGTCACATTCAATGTGATTTGTGCCATAGCAAACATATTTTGTAAAATGTGCAATTCCTCTTCCACTGTATGTTTTTTCAAAGACTGAACAACCTGCCTAACCTCTTTCATGGAAATTGTCGTCACTTCTCTAAGTTCTTCAATTTCTTTTTTCGCTTTGTCATACTCTTTATTTTCCATGAACGCTATTGCTAATTCACTTTTTACACTTAACATGGCAAAGACATGTCCCAATGTATCATGTAAATCTTGTCCAATACGGTTTCTTTCATTTTCCGCTAGTAGTAAATTGATAGATTCATTTTTTTCTTGAAGTATTTTCTTTAAACGCTCCTCTTTTACGCTTTTTCTCATCACATACATCATACCAACCGCTACTAAATGAAAAATTACCAAAAAGATAATTGCTTCGATGTCTTTTACTTGGAATATACAATAAAGCAATACGGCATAGGTCATATAAAAAATAATGTAGCGTTTACTTGTTAAAGCATCATCTTGAAAATGCCATGTCAATATATTGGTAATATAGAAAATAAATAATGTTGACATGATACTCCCAAATACCGTTAACACAATGGTGTACACACATAGATAAAGAAATAATATCCATTCAATGCTCTCTTGTTTAACCAGTATAAGCGATAAGTATGAAACAACAAAAAGAATTGTTAATGGTAAAAACCATAGAGAATATTCTCCCGTAAAAATGTAGTAAAATGGAAAAATAAGATAAACAAGTGATACAAAATACATTGGGTGTATTTTTTTGAAAATCGACATTATTTTACCTCCTGTTTTTTTCTCAAAATAAACGCTATTCCTCCTACTATTATGGCATATACAACAACAATTAGTAAAGTTAAGATATTCACGGTATCATTCTTTAAATACCCCAAGACCAACTGATTTGCATAATAACTTGGCGTCATATGAGCTACTTGCTGCATCCATTGTGGTAATGTTTCATAAGGCATCCACGAACCTCCAAAAATAGCCAAAACAAAATACAAAATATTCGCAACGATATTCATGGTTTGTGTTGTTTTAAAAAGAGTTAATAATAACCCAATCGCTAAGTAGGTCAAACTGCCTACTAACAATAATAGAGCACTCACAATCCATTGCTCCATACTCATTGTTATATTTTTGATAAAAATACCTACAGCAAAATTGATGATAATCGAAATAACAAAAGATACAAACATGCGTATCACTTTTACCGCATAGTATTGTGCTAACGAAATCGGCGAATGCTGTATTTGTATCAACCAATTATTTTTCTTATCTGTATCAAGTAAAATTGGAAAACCGTATAATCCAAAACTACTCATACTAAAAGCGGTCATGGTAATTAAATAATTGCGTGTTAGTATCGCCACATCCCCATAGCTACTATCAAACATAGATGAAAAAAGCAGGAAAAACAAAACAGGCATACCAATCCCTAAAACAAATGAAAACAAATCACGTTTTGTTAAAATCAATTCCATTTTTAATAAAGCACCCATTATTTTTCCTCCTTTGTATTATCAAACAGTGTATTTAATAATGTTTTGTTTAACATTTCCATATCTTCAATCGAACACCCTAATTTTTGTAGATATTCAAAGACTTTTTGGGGCTCTTTTGTCATAAACGTTATCGTATCACGTGATGTTTTGACATCATAAATTATCTCAAGTTTTTGGATACTTTTTTGATATATAATCGGTATATTAAACTGCTTTTCTCGTTCCTCCGAACGCATTTTATGCGGTGTCGTATCACGTAAAAGTTGCCCATGATGCAACACTAAAATTCTATCTGCCGTATGTTCTACTTCTTCGATGTAGTGTGAGGAGTAAATAATCGTGACACCCTTTGTTTTTAATTGAGAAATAATTTCCCAAAACCGTTGTCTTGTCGACGTATCCATACTTGCTGTTGGTTCATCTAAAAATAAAATACTTGGTTGACCAATGAGCGTTAGTACAAAAGACATCAACCGTCTTTGCCCACCCGATAATTTTTCGGTAACTTGATTTTTTTGCTCTGCTGAAAAACCTAGTAAAGCATCAATTTCTTCTGTGGATAATGAATTTTTGTGAATTTTTTGGAAGAATGTTATCAATTCGAATACTTTCAAATTTTGAGGTGCTACATTTTCCTGTGGTAAAATGGCGACTTTTGTTTTTAAGGACGCATGTGTGACAGGCATTTTATCAATCGTTATTTCACCCTTTGAAACAAATTTATCGCCAATTAAGCAGGACATTAACGTCGTTTTTCCTGCTCCATTCGGACCAATCAAAGCGACACAATCTCCTTTGTTAATCGTAAAAGAAATATCTTTTAAAATATGTTGTCCACTTATCGTTTTATATATTTTATTTACTTCAATCATATAACACACTCCTCATGCTCCGTATTTAGTTTGATAGATATAGTATAATCTCTAGTTCCAACTCTTATTAGTAAAGGATGTCACATAAAAAAATGACATTTGTCACATCACATGATATAAAGCTTTAGGTGGAGAGCACAGAAAATAAATGCTATATCATTTTTATGTCGATATATAAATTTACATTAATCTAACAGAGGTCTATAATATACTTATGAAAAGAAACAGGTGATGCCAATGTACACATCGTTTTATACGGACAATTTATGTTTAAATAGATATTATGGAGATGTACGATTATGAAAATAAAATGGGAAAATGAAAATCAAGAGTTATTAACTGTAATATATCGTTTAGTATTGGATTATCTTATAAGTGATAAAGAAAGAGAACTTTTATTAGAAGCAAAGAATAAGATAGAAAATAATATGTATGAGAGAAAAGTTGTGGAAGATTTAAAAACACAATTAGGAATACTTGCTTTGAAACGAGAATTGTCACGAGATGTCAGCGTATTTTTTTCAGAAATTTCAAGAAAAACTCCAGGTCATAAATTGGGATATTCTTTCTATGATTCACTGATACGTTAAATGTCACACACAACTTTTGTAGTATCGTTCCATAAACAGAAATGAAAGGTAACAATACTTGACTATTCTAGTGTTTAAAGGCATTCAAGATAATTGTTTTAGTGGTGATAGATGGACACAAAATTTTTCTTATATATCATACTTCTTCTTACACTCATAGCAGCATATGGAGAGGACAAACAGAAAAAAATTGTCATATACAATTTAATCATCAAAAATGAAAAAATGGCTATGTTAAAACAAGCAATCTCACAACAACAGTTGGATAAAATAAAAGCCATTCGCTTTATCAATGGAAAATATAGACTAGGCGTTTATTTTTCAAAATAAATATATGATAAACTTGTATGAAATCAAAAAGGCATGCACGTCATTCGTACATGCCTTTCTTAATGGCTGCTATATTGATAAATAAAAATTATCTCTATCATTTACCTATAATATACACAGTTGTTCGTTTTGCTAATGTACTGCAAGAAAAAAGCAGATTTCAAAAATTTTTAGCTTTTTTGAAGTCTTTTCCTTTTATTAAAATTATGAAAGTATACATTGACACTTAAGACACTTAATAACACCATTACACCTAACTTAATCAATGCACTAGTAGTATATTTCTATATATTAGGTAATCTAATTATCTCAACTCGAAATATAGAGGATGCACCCAGCTGATTATCTAATATTTTCTTCTATAGGCTATACAATACTTAGTCACTTTTCAAAATATTCTATTACATTAAGCAAAATCCTCGATTTAAAATTCTATCTCGTTCACTTTTCTCATCCTTTAATTTTTGCGTTTCTTTTTCAATATTCATAACTTTCATGTGATGATACTTATAATCTTGTATCCATAGACACGTTAATAGATACCAAATAAAAACATCTTTATCATTTTCAGAACCGTTCTCCATTAAATCATCTATTTCCTTATTTAATTGTTGTTTATCAATTATGTCTAATAATTTTGAACGACTTACTATCTCTTGTATGCTATCATTTTGTAATTTTGATTGACTAAATGAAGCCGTTACTTTAGAAAGCATTGGATATACAGAACACATTTGTTTCAGGTGAATATTTACAAAAATTTTATGTTGCCAGTGAACTTTTAACATAGCTCTATTCAATGTTTTTCGATGCTGAGATATATCCCATACGTAAAACACAATAGTAACAAAAATACATAGTATTAAAAAACTAGCATTGTTCATTTATCTTCCTCCAATTCTTTTTTATGAAATAACTTACTTTGAAGTTTTATAATCATCTCATCTTTTTTGTCAACGACACGCTCTAAACGGATAATTGCTCTCTCCTCAATAAAAATAATCACATCAAAATTTTTTCTTGCATGCCTTTGATGTAAAGTAAATCCAATAAATTCAAAAATAACAATTATTGCACATATACCAAATGGTACATTGGCATCTAAACTAGATTTTAAATGCTCTAACCAAGAAAAATAGTCCATATCTCACTTCCTTATCTACAAATTTTATCAACATGACACATCATGTACTATACATACTATATGCAAAGATAAAGAAATTTTCTATGTAGATAGACAAAAAGATGAAAAGACCTAACAAAAAAGTTCTCTAACCTACCATTTTAGGTTAGAGAACTTTTTTTATTAGCTTGCTTTTTCATTTGACTTGAACGTAATTGACCACATGCAGCTTCTATATCGTGTCCAAATTCTTTACGTACGACACAGTTAATACGATTTTTCTTTAAAACATCGTAAAAGGCAACTACTCGCTCTTTACTACTACGTTCATATTGGTCGTGCTCTCTTACTTTGTTATATGGAATTAAATTGACGTATGATAGATGCTTTTTGTCTTTTAATAAATCAACTAACTGTTGAGCCTGTTCAACAGAGTCGTTAACATGATCTAACATGATGTATTCAAACGTCACACGTCGATTTGTTTTGCGAATGTATTCATCAATCGCACCCATGACAACTTCAATCGGATATTTACGATTAATACGCATAATTCTCGAACGTGTTTCATTATCTGGTGCGTGTAAAGATAAGGCGAGGTTCACTTGTAAACCATTATCTGCAAATTCTATAATTTTTGGAGCTAGTCCACTCGTAGAAACAGTAATATGTCTAGCACCTATCGCCAATCCTTTGTCAGAATTTACAACGGATAAAAATTTTATAACATTATCATAGTTATCAAAAGGTTCTCCTATTCCCATTACAACAATATGACTAACACGTTCGTCCTTACCTAAAGTATCCAATGTTTTTTGAACGTGCATCACTTGTGCAACAATTTCACCAGCAACTAAATCACGTTGTTTGGCAATGATACCACTGGCACAAAATGTACAGCCAATATTACAACCCACTTGTGTTGTGACACAAATAGATAAACCATATTCTTGAGGCATCAATACTGTTTCAATGAGTAAGCCATCTGCTAATTCAAATAGAAATTTACGTGTCCCATCAGTTGATTGTTGCTTAATTTTTTCATTCAAAACAGGAAAAGCAAATGTTTCTTCTAATAAATCAATTATATCTTTAGATAAATTTGTCATCTCTTGAAAAGAATTGACACGTTTTCGATATAACCAATCCCACACTTGATTGGCACGGAATTTTTTTTGTCCATTCTCAATAAACCACGCCTCTAAATCTGCTAATGGGTAACTATAAATCAGTGGTTTACTTTCTAATTCATATTTTGCTACTTTTTTATTAACCATATTTATCTCCTAATCAGTATCCTGTGCTTATTATAGCATACTCTCCTTTCGTTTATAAGATTTTCTCGTAGTAAATCAAGTAAAATCTCTGTAAAAATAAACACTTCATAATATCAATTTTCCCTCGTTATTTAGATTTTAGCTCTATCGAGAATAAAGCAACTGTATTTTGATAATGTTTATACTAAAAGAAAAAGGCAGTGAATGACAAAGGCATTCACTGCCAAGTGATGTGCTCTTTTCCAATACAATTGATAAAGAACTATCAATTCATATTCACTCTGTGCCACTCATTGATTACGTAAGCTAAAGCACCTAATTGATATGCACCTACACCACTTACTTCCGTACTGTGAATAGTGCTACCGCCTAATCCAGCAGTATAGATAGATACTAAATATGGCTTATTTTCTTCTACAATCGCACAAACATTCAAAGCTTCACGAACATATCCTGGTTTTTGATACACAGGTACTTTCACAAATGTCTTATAATACTCGTCTGGGAAAGAGTAGCCAAGATACATGATTAAATCACGATATTTCTCTCTATCATTCCACAAGTATTCTAATACTTGAATATAGTAATCTGTAGTTGTTTTATTATTCAAGTCGATTGTTTTAGTATCTGCTTTGGATTGCCCATAACGTCCAAACATGGCATACGCGGCTTCAATACCTCCTAATCTATCTGCCAATGCGTAGGCGGGGGTATTCTCAGAATATTGTAAGGAATATTTTTGCATTTGTGGAATAGTCATAGCTCCGCCAAAAACTGAGACGTATGTATCATGCTCCCCTTTGTATTCATAGGTTGTTCCCGTAATATCAAATGCCTCATCTAAAGATAACCGCCCTGCTTCTACTTCATCAACTACTAACATATTTAATGGTAATTTATATGTACTACCAGCTGTCATCGGCTGTGTATCATTCATAGAAAAAGTTTCATTTGTGTCAATATCTTTATAAGAAAAAGCAATACTCTTATAATCAATACCAAACTCGTCTAAATAGGCTTTTACAGTATCTACTAAAGATAAATTGGGGTAGTCATAATACAAACCATACGCATCCATTTCTGCCAAATCGGCTTTCATCACATCTTGTTTTTCTTCCATTGATTTTTGTCGTTTTTTGACTGCTTTTTCCTCTATTTTCTCTACGGATTCTGATGATATTTCACTTTCTGTTTCTCTGGTGGATTCTTGAGTTGTACTCTGCTGCGTATTTTCTACAAACATCACTTTTGGATTGGGCATACGATAGAGTACCAAACCAATAATAAATGTGACTAAAACACCTATAGCAATTCCTAATTTTGTTTTATCTTTCACGTCTATCCTCCATTATTGTCCACTTATTATAAGAGATTATTTGGAAAATAACAAGATACTTTACAAACAAAAATGACTAGTTTTTCACTAGTCATTTTATTCTTATGAAAGAGTCGTTTCAACACTAATTAAATCATGCTTTTGCAAGGCTTTAATAATATCCAATCGTAATGCCGATACCGTAATAAAACTTTCCTCAATATCTCGTGTCCAAATGAAAGCTTTCACCTCAACATACGTTGTACTCAACTCCGCCAGCGTCACTTTAGTATCTTCTTTATTCAGCACGAGATGATGACGAATAATTTGTTCTTTAATAATATCTATGACCTTATCTAAATCTTTATCCAATCGAATATAAAAGGAAATCGGATAGCTTGTTGTTGAATCCTTTTTGTCATTATTGATAACGACCGTTTCATTCATCACATAATTCGGAACAATCGCACGCTCATTCGTATACAATTTAATCACTGTATAATGTAAATTCATTTCTTCAATGACACCAGTAATATTTTTATCGGATAATCGTACTCTATCACCGATTTTGAAGGCATCTGATTGTATCAATAAAATACCTGCCAATAAGTTCCGAATCACATTTTGTAAAGCAAAACCTAACACTGCCACGACAAGTGCTGAGTTAGCTAGTAGAGATGTAATAAATCCTCTAAAATTTTCAAACTGACTTAAAATAAGAAAAAAGCCAAAAATCAATGCTCCTGTTTTACATAAATTTCCAATAAAACGTACAGATAAATTATTACGTTTGGCTAGAAGCCTATCCGAAATCGTACGTACGATGATATAAAATACAATGGCAAATAAAATCGTCCACACTTTAGTGTCTTTTAATAAATCTAGCATCTCCGTTTCCTTTCTAATAAAATATTCATTATTTATGAGAACATCTTGAATACACACCATTCATAAGTCTATGTCTAGTATTAGTCGGTGCATATCCATTATAGCCACTTCATACCATACTCCTCTTAGTAGCCGATTTTTCTATTCCACTAACCCACTTTGAATGTATGCATCCACTAAGTTTTGTGTCGCCACAATAGAATCTATGTGTGTACGCTCATAGGAATGACTTGACTCAATCCCCGCTCCTAATAGAGCATGCTTCACATCTGCACCGGCACGCATTGCTGCGGAGGCATCACTCCCATAATATGGATAAATATCTAACTGAAATGGGATAGCATATTGATTCGCCAACGCTACTAAATGTTGACGAAATCCATAATGATATGGACCAGAACCATCTTTCACACAAATAGATACAGTATATTCATCTGTTTGTTGATCATCCCCCATTGCTCCCATATCCACAGCCAAATATTCTACTGTACGCTCATCAATAGATGAATTAGCACCGTATCCAATTTCTTCATTTGTTGAAAAATAGATATGTGTTGTATATGGTAGTACTATTTTTTCTAGTTGGTATTTTTCTAAAAGTGCCAGTAAAATAGCAGCACTCACTTTATCATCAAGGAATCGACTTTTGATAAATCCCGTATCGGTTAAGGTAGTTCTTGGGTCAAAGCTAACAAAATCTCCTACATTGATGCCTAATGCTTTTGTATCATCTGCTGTTTTGACTTTCTCATCTAAACGTACTTCCATATTATCTTGTGTACGTTCAATCGTACCTGCCTCACGATACACATGACAACTCGTTTGATGTAATAAAATTGTTCCTGTCACTTTCCCCCCCGTACTCGCAATATGTACTGTACAGTTTTCTCCCTCAATCATATTCCAAGGGAATCCACCGATTTTATCTAATTTTAATCGTCCATCTGGTTTAATCGCACGTACAATAGTACCTAAAGTATCCACATGTGCCGTCACTACTCTATGTTTAGTATCATCTTTACCCTGAACGGTTACTAAAACACCGCCTTTATTGGTACGTTTAGCTCTATATCCCATTTTTTCAGTCGTTTCTATCAAATACTCTATAACATCTTTTGTGAACCCTGTTGGAGATGCTATTGCCAACAATTCTTGTAAATAGTTTAATGCGTTCATCTTATTCTCCTTATTTTGACTTTATTACATTTATTATATCAAAAAAACGCAATAAGCGTGACTTATTGCGTTTTTTGATTTTCTTAATGTTGTTTTTTAAGCCATACAGCAACACCAATACAAAGTAGTCCAATGAACATCGTCCACAATGCCATTTGTTCTCCTGTTTTCACCAGTGTTTTATTTTTTGTTGTTTCTTTTGACAGTGTACTATTTGTTTTTATATTTGTATTTTCTTTAACAGTTGCTTTTTTCACATAGAACGTTCCCACTGCTTTACCATCACGAGAAACAATACTTAATTGATGTTTGCCTGTTGTTAATGTTGCTGTATACATATTTGATAATGTAACAATCGTACTACCACTTTTTACCGTATACATACTTTTATCTACCATTTTACCGTCAACCATAACAGATACGAATTTATTGAAATCAGCATTTGATGCCATTCTAAGTGTTTGTCCCGCTGAAATTGTTTGATTATTTCCATCAATCATCATATATTCTATTTCTGCATCTTTTGGTAGATGTGGTAATACTGGAGATTTTTTCAAGACAAGTGCTTTAATCGTTTCTTCTAATTTTTCCACATCATGATTAACATCATTTTGTTGTGTAATATTTTTTGTTTTATCAATATTTTTAATAAAATCTGTTAAAGCTTTTACGCTTTCTTCTGTATAGCTATCCAAATCTTTTGGTACTGTTGCTAGCACTTTATCTAATGCTGTGTAATCTGCTTTTTTCAATGTTAGTGCTTTTACTAAATCTTCTAACTGTTTCACGTATGCATCAACATCACTTTGTTGTGTGATATTTTTTGTTTTATCAACATTATTGATAAAATCTGTTAAAGCTTTTACACTTTCTTCTGTATAGCTATCCAAATCTTTTGGTACTGTCGCTACTACTTTATCTAATGCTGTGTAATCTGCTTTTTTCAATGCCAATGCTTTTATTAAATCTTCTAATTGTTTCACGTATGCATCAACATCACTTTGTTGTGTGATATTTTTTGTTTTATCAATATCATTGATAAAATCTGTTAAAGCTTTTACACTTTCTTCTGTATAGTTATCCAAATCTTTTGGTACTGTCGCTACTACTTTATCTAATGCTGTGTAATCTGCTTTTTTCAATGTTAGTGCTTTTACTAAATCTTCTAACTGTTCCACGTATGCATCAACATCACTTTGTTGTGTGATATTTTTTGTTTCATCAATATTATTAATAAAATTCGTTAGATTTTCAACTGTTTCTTCTGTATAGTTATCTAAATCTTGAGGTATTTTTGATATACCTTCAATTAATGCTGTATAATCTGCAGGTTTTAGTTCCAATGTATTTAACAATTCTTCTAATTGTTTAGCATATTCATTCACTTCTTCTTGTTGATCGTTTGTTTTTGTTCGATCAATCGAATTAATTAGTTTTGTTAATGCATCAACAACATTTGTGTTGTATATTGTCAAATCTTTTGGTACTCGTGCAAGTAATGCATCCACTTTTGCATAATCAGCATTCGGTTTTTTAGCAAACACATCTGCATTTTTTGTTGCAAAAGCTTGCATAAGTCTAAAGGCTAAATTTGGTTTATATTGTCTTGACGGTGTATCACACCATGTACAAACCATACTTCCGATAATATTCACGTTTGCACTTGGATCATCTGGATTATAAGTGGTACCTGCCACTTGTCTAAATGGTGCTTTTTGAACGCCATCTAATCCTTGTTGTAAGTTATACCAACCACTACCTGAATAATCACGACCCACCACATAATACCAAGCATCATTTGTATTTAGAATTTTATGTCCTTTTGCACTCAATGTTTTTGCAGAGGCAACATTATATCCATTCCAACCCGATGTCCAATAAGAAATAATAATATCTTTATCAAACGTTACCTCTTCACTATTATTATAGTAAAATCCGTCATTAAACGCCATTGGTTGTAAATTTGCATCTTTAATAATCTGTGCCAGAGCGTTCACATATTCTCCGAATGTTTTATAAAGTCCTTTTGATTGTAATGCTTTAAATCCATTCGTGCCTTGTGTGTATAAGTCATTGGCAAATTCATCTGCCCCAAAATTAAAAATACGTACTTTTCCAGAAAAATAATTAGCATATTTTTTAACTAATTGTTTTGTAAAATCAACAGCTTCTGTATTCGTAATATCTAATGTTCTATCGGAACTTATACCATTATTTGTGTGGAACGGATTAGCAATCCCTAATTTTTCCATAGCAACTAAAATCGCATCCATATGTCCTGGGCTATTGACAGCTGGAATAATAGACACTTTCTTAGAAGCAGCATACGCCAATAACTCTGTCATTTCTGCTTGGGTTAAAGCATCCCCATTTCGATCATTATAATAAGATCTATTCCCTTCTTTTATCGCTTCTTTGACAGCATTACTTGGGTACGTTTTACTATTTGTTGTAATTTCCATGTCATCTAGAACGAATCTTAAACCATCATTACCTAATAAAACGTGTAAATCAGTAAAGCCTAATTCTTGTGCTTTATCGACAAGCTGTTTGAGTTGTTCTAATGAAAAATATTTACGCCCTGCATCAATCGAAAACACACGCATATAGTTCTCTTGATCGGAATACGCTTTCAAACTCGGTGAAATACCTACGAAAAGCACAACTACCATTAACCACTTTATCCATTTTTGTATCCATTTTCTCATACAAACCCCTCCAATATTGTGTTGTTGATTTTATTATAACAATATATAAATAAGAAAACTATATTTATGGGGATTTTTTCATGATACCGCTTTTATTTTTTCATATAATTAACTACCCCCTATCATCCAATACTCATCAAATATTTAGACAAATCGTAGAATATTTTATACATTTTCTTGATTATCATGTTAAAAAACATCACACACCAAGATTGGTTGTGTGATGTTTTTTCTCTTTTTATTTTAATAATTCAATTGCTTTTGCTAAAGCGTCTTTGACACCTGCAGGATTTTTACCACCAGCTTGTGCCATATCTGGACGACCTCCACCGCCACCTGCCACAAGTGGAGCAATTTGTTTGATTAAATTTCCTGCTTTCACGCCTTTTTCATTGGCTTTTTTATTTGCGGCAACAAGCAAGTTTACTTTGTCATCTTGTACTGTAGCAACTACAAAGACATCTGAACTATCTTTTTCTTTCCATGTATCTGCTAGTCCTCTTAATGCATTCATATCTTTATTTGGTGTTTCCACTACAATGATACGTAAATCATGGTAGACTTGTACATTATCAAATAAAGCATTTGATTCTTGCTTCAATAATTTTGCTTTTAATGATTCTAGTTCTGAACGCAATTCTTTTTGTTCTTGTAATAATTGTCCAACACGTGTTGGTACATCCATCACAGAAGATTTTACTGTTTTTGCTGTGTCAACAAGTGTACGTTCAAAGCTATTTAATAGTTCATATGCTTCTTGACTTGTAACAGCTTCAATACGTCTTGTTCCTGCACCGATACCTGATTCGGATACAATTTGGAATAAACCAATTTCTTGTGTGTTGCCTACATGAATACCACCACATAATTCAATCGAATAACCACCAATATTGACAACACGTACTACTTTACCATATTTTTCACCAAAGAGTGCCATTGCTCCCATTGATTTAGCTGTGTCAACATCTGTTTCAATCGTCACAACATCTAATGCTTCCCAAATTTTTTCGTTAACAATACGTTCCATTTGTTTTAGTTCTTCTGGTGTAACTTGTCCAAAGTGTGTAAAGTCAAATCGTAAATAAGTTGGAGAAACATAAGAACCTGCTTGATTAGCATGCGTGCCTAATACATCTTTTAAGGCTTTGTGCAATAAGTGTGTCGCTGTATGGTTGTTCGTGATTTTACGGCGACGTGCTTTATCAACAACTAATTTGTACTGTGTGCCAACGTGTAGTGGTAACACTACTTTAACACTATGCATTGGTTGTCCATTTGGTGCTTTTTTCACATTTTCAACAATCGCAACAACTTGTCCGTCCATTGTTTCCACAACACCCGTATCAGCAACTTGTCCTCCCATTTCAGCATAAAATGGTGTTGTTGAGAAGAACACATTTGCATATTGTTCAGCATCTACGTTATCCACTTGTTCGTTATGACAAACAATCGCATTTAATTCTCCTATTGCTTCATGTGTTTGATAACCAACAAACTCACTTGGCACATGAATAGATGTATATACTTCAGATTGAATAGCCATTGATTCTTCTTTTTGACGAGCCGCTCTAGCACGTTCACGTTGTTCGTTCATCGCAATATCAAATTCTTCTGTATTCACTGTGAATTGATGTTCACTTGCATATTCTTGCGTTAATTCCAATGGGAAACCATATGTATCATATAATTTAAAGGCTTCTCGTCCAGATACAACCGTTTCTTTGTTCTCATCCATATTTTTGAAAATATGTTGTAATAATTCTAATCCACCATTAATTGTTTCGTGGAATTTTTCTTCTTCAGATCCGATTACTTTTTGAATAAAGACTGTTTTTTCAACAATTTCTGGATAGAATGCACCCATAATTTCCGCAACAACTGGAACTAAGTCTTTCATAAAAGTGTGGTGAATACCTAATTTTTGTCCGTGCATAACAGAACGACGAATTAAACGACGTAAAATATAGCCGCGCCCTTCATTTGATGGCAATGCTCCATCTCCAATCGCAAAACTTACAGCACGAACATGGTCCGCAATCACTTTAAATGATGTGTCTGTCGTTTTATTGTCACCATATTGAATAGAAGTTAATGTACCAATTTTGTCAATAATTGGTTTGAATAAGTCTGTTTCAAAATTTGTTGGTGTATCTTGTAAAACAGATGTTACACGTTCTAATCCCATACCCGTATCAATATTTTTACGTGGCAGTGGTTGATATGTATCATCTGGCATGTGGTTAAACTCAGAAAATACTAAATTCCAAATTTCTAAATAACGTTCATTTTCACCACCAGGGTAGTTTTCTGGGTCATCTTCAGGTATATCCAAATATTTTTCTCCACGGTCATAGAAAATTTCAGTACATGGTCCGCATGGCCCTGCACCAATATCCCAAAAATTATCTTCGAATGGCACTAAATGTGAACCATCAAAATTTGGTTGTTTTTTCCAAATATTTGGTGTTTCTGTATCTTCTGGATAATATGTTGCGTATAATTTTTCAGGTTCAAAACCTAACCATTTTTTATCCGTTAAAAATTCCCACGCCCATGAAATAGCCTCTTCCTTGAAATATTCTCCAATAGACCAGTTTCCTAACATTTCAAATAGTGTGTGATGACGTGCTGTTACCCCTACATTTTCAATATCATTTGTACGAATACATTTTTGTGCATTTGCCAAACGTGGTGTATTTGGTACTTCTGTTCCGTCAAAATATTTTTTTAACGGTGCCACACCTGCGTTAATCCATAATAATGTTGGATCATTAACTGGGATTAAAGACGCGCTTGGAATAATCTCATGTTGTTTTGATGCAAAAAAGTCTAAATATTTTTGACGTATGTCTTTACTTGTTAAAACCATTTTTTCCTCCTAAATTAAATAAAGTGCACCTTGCATGTAGGGGCACTTCCGCACGGTTCCACCCTACTTGCAATGCACACTTTCGTTCATTACATCTCTTCATGCCGATAACGTTGGCAAACGGTCATATTTCTATAACATCTTTATCTCGGGTAGCATTGTATCCGTGCTTTCTTTCACCACTCAAAAGCTCTCTAAATTGTCTACAACATGTCCCTCAACCTACCGCTTGAGTATAAAAGATTTCTTTGCTTTCGTCAATAGAAAATAGTTTTTTAACACATGAATAATGGATTTTTTTCAAAGACGTAGACTATAAAAAGTACCCTAAGCATGAGAAATTCTCCGCTCGTGAAAATTATCATAAAAAACCAACAACTTCATCAACTGGTTGTCATATTTATATCTATATCATCTATTTTCTATTTTAAAAATAGTGTATTTTAAAAAATAATTCTTTTTTGAAAGATATTGATTTTAATCTTTTTTTAATTTATTATTAAATATAGCAAATATGCATTAGCACTAACTACACACAATATTCAAAATTTTAGTGTAATTTTAAAGATGAAAACAAGAGCTATGGTACTAGCTTAATCTTATTCAGATTTGCTAACAAATACGGTATTTCTAAAGCTAGTGATAGAATAGGTAATTATACTTCTACCTTATATACATTGGTAAGAGATAGAGCTGTAAATAGTGGGTCAGGAACACATGGTGGTAGTTATTGAAAATTATATGATAGATACGGTAAAAGAGTAGGAACTTTTGATAGAGATGGAATTTGGTTAAGACCCTAATTCTCATAATAGAAAGGATTGACGCATGATAGAAATAGGCACGTATCGTGTACAGCTTGACAGTCATCATTATGATTGTCTTTTTGATAAAAAACAACGGCACTACACGATTATCAGTAGGCAAATCCCAAAGGTCTTTGGTGTTATCAAAGAAAATCAAGGTATAGAGATACAACTATATGCTCACGCAACATTAAAAATAAAACAAAATGTGATATATCTCATATTTGACCCTGATATTTATAGTACACCGAGAATAGAAAAACCAAAAATACATACCTTTTGCGAACACGACGATTTTCGTTATGCCGACTATTTACATGTCGTATTAGGAAAACACACACTTGTGACAAGCAAAGACGAAACAGTCGTGTATGCCATTTTAACAAAACACGAAGAAGAAAAAATCATTGTCAATCATGCACAGTTGACATACGTGATGTCTGACAACTATCTATTGGTAAAGTAAAGGAGATTATATGGAACAAAGACTTTCTTGCTTTGGATACACATTTATTATCCAAAACACATTAACATATACATATGATGAAAAAAAACACATACTTCTTTTTTTCAACGAAAAAGAACCACACATTTGCCTTGTTATCACTTATCACACCGATACAGATGCATTGAAAATCAAAGGAAATTATATAGCATGTGATATAAAAGGAAAAGATATATATATTCGAGCAAAATGGGAACAATGAAAAGGAGAATAAATGAAGACTTATACAGAATGCCAAGCTTTTGGGTATACCCTAAGATTTGACAATACACTCAACTATATTTTTGATAAAGAAAAACAAAGTATGGTTATCACGGATAAAAATATGACAGAAGCATGCTTTATATTAAAATATAATACAGATACACAAACCCTTATAACCCAGCCAATATGGAATATGCATTATACAATACAAGGGCATACGATACATTTTTATGGTTATTCTGAAGAACATTTCTTTGTATAGTACCATCTATATAGACATATTAACAATACATACTGTAAAAAGTGGCTGACCCAAAAGTCACCCTATAGGGAAACCGGAGACAATCGAATGTCGATTATCTCCGGTTTATTATGGTTCTGCGTTAAATCGTATTGGTAGAGAGTAATAAATAACACTAAGAGAATTGAAAACACATTACGAGGTAATCCAAAATACTCAGAGTCATTTATATATTGGTGATTTTTATCCTCCAACAACATTTATTAAAAATCTCATAATTGAATATATTTGATAAGTTATATTATATACCAAAATGAACTCTAATAAATATATCAAGTACAGTTCATTTATATATATCAAATTTCTTATTTACCAGTACAATTATCTTGAATTTGCTGTATCCCTAAAATAGCACTTCCAGCAGCAATTAAACTATTTCCAAATCTTTGTATATTTTCTTGAGAGAAACCTGTTCTTGCTATTGCCATAATAGCGGTAGCTGCTGCTTGAATACCTCCTGCTGCTGCAATGAAATTTTTTAATTTAATCAATAGCCCAACACCTAAAGCAGTTGAACCTACAATAACAATAATCGCACCTACACATTTTGTAACACCCCAAATATCACCAAAAAAATCTCTAGAGCGATTATCAAAAGAATATTTGTTATATTGATTTTTGATATTAAAATCTATACCATATTTAGAAAAATGTTTTTGTATAGCATCCATATTTTTACTATCTATAAGTTTTTGGTCTAATTTTTCAACAGCTTCAAATAACAAATTTATTTTTTCATTACTTAAATTTTCAATTCCATTTTTCTTAAGTTCACTTATATTATTATTTATGCTATAATCAGCATATACTTTTAAAGGACTTATTGATAAAACAGAAAACAAACTAACTAACAAAATGAATTTACCTATAAATTTTTTTGACATACTAATTCCTTCTTTCAATTTTTTGTTAAGGAGATTCAAATGAAAAAAACAATATTACTTCTATCACTTACAATTTTCACAATATATTTCACTATACGTGGAATTGATAATGTTGCAAAAATATATTTACTATCGCTGATTTTATTAGGGCTTGCTCACACAACTAAAATCAAATATATTTTTGTCTTTTTTTGCATTATTACTTTCACGACACTCTTACTAACTATACAACTATTACTAAGGAATTAATTTTTTACATTATTACCAATCCATTCTTTCTTTATTGTCATGACAACTTCCTTTTACACCTTTTTTTAACAAAAGTCAAGATATTTTTCTTAAAATTATTTAAAACGAATCATTTTTATAATAATAGATTTTTATCTTTCACGACACGATTTGACGAAGAGCTTAAAATAACCCCAGAGAGAATCTGTCGATTCTCTCTGGGGTTTCATATACTCGTTTGATTATAAATAAACACGTCTATTTTTATCTTCTTGGTATAACTTTTCAACGCGTTGGACAGCACCTGCTTCCACTTTACTTAATGCATTAGCAACCGTTTGTTTTGCTTCGGCATATTTGTATTGGTGTTGGTATAAATTGATTGCTGTGTTAATAGCTTTTTCAATTGCGGCATGTTCCATACGATAACGGTTAGCATATTGAATGAGTTGTTCTGTTAAAACGGCATTGTCAATAATATTTTCAGTTGCTTCGTCAAGTTGCTCGACATCTTCTGTACATAGAGCAACATGTTCATCAATTTCTTTCATATTGATTTTAATACGATTTAATTTTTCAGATAATGTTTCAATACGTTTTGTTGTAGCGAAGAATAAGTCTAAGTATGTTTTGGACAATCCTGGTAAATATTGTTTTTCTAACGCACGTTTCATATTGCGTAAATCGACTTCAAACATATCTAACTGTTCACGTACATAACGTTCACGTTGACGCAAATCACCTAATTCTTTCATCAACGTTGCTTGTTCATTGTCAATTCGTGATAATGTTTCAGCCAGTTCAATAAAATATTCTTTTACTGTTGAAAACACAATATCATGATTTTCCAATAAAGATTGATAATGTTCTAAAGCCTCTGCCTCTTTGTCTAATTGGGCTTTATATTCTGCCACACGTTCTTCTTCATTATCCGTTAATTCATAGTTTTGTGAAATACGGTCAATTTCCAATGTCACATAACGATTACTTTCAGAAATTTGTTTTAAGTGCGCATTTAAACGTACAGACGCTTTTTGAATATACTCTTTTGCGTCAATTTCCTGTTCCATTACATTGTATAAACGTTCAATTTCTTTTTCAATATCTTGTTTTTTCTCTTTTGCAATACCGATATTTAAAGCTGTCACATCTTCTCTTGCTGAATCTATCAGATTCTCTAATGTTTCAATCGCTTTGTTTAAATCAATATCTTTAAATTTAAATTGTTGTTCTACTAAGCGTGCATGACCTTGCTTAATATCATCAAGTTGTTCTTTAAAATCTACGTCTACTAAATTGTAGAAGGCAGGTATCATTGGTAGAATTTCTTCTAAAGCAATGGTTTGTTTTTCTGCTTGTTTTAATACATCACGTGCCTCGATATAGTCCGCTTCTTCCATTAGAGTATCAAATTGTTGGAAAGATGCTTCAATATTGGACAAGCGCTCATCAATGGTTTCAAAAGCTTCTTTAAATTTCACACTATCTTTTAGCGCATTATTACGCAATGTTTTATAGTGTTCGCTAACCGCTTCAATTTCTTCGTGATTTTCTTTTTCACTGTCCACTAAACGTTGTAAAGCTTCGTCAATCTGAAACACATTTTTTTCTGCTTCATCAATCATTTCTCTAGCTTCATCAATCGCTCGACGAGATTTGAAAAATCTTAATTGATCGGCGTATTGTTCTGCATCAGATAATCTTGTTTCAATATTTGGCAATACTTCTTTTACTTGTTCATCCCAACGTGCTTGCCAACTTTCAGACAAGCGTTTTGTTTGCCCACTTAAATGCATATTTTTTAATTTAATAATGATGTCATCTATTGGGATATCGAAAATAGCAACTTTTTGTTCATCTAACGCTGAAACAGCTTGAACTTGTTTGCCTTTCATAAAAAGTGCTACTCCATAACTTCCTAGTACAATCACGATTAGCACCAAAAATAATATCACAATACCCATATCAGTTCCTCCAACAATAATTCTATCTATATAATATAAAATTCTCACATATCCTAATTAGTATAACATTTTGTCACTATATAAAACAATAGAAAACATAACAAATAGGTAACAAAATGATAACTTTTACAAGGTAAACAATGTCGTTGGTTCGTCTGGATCTGTATCACGAATGACAAAATCGTGATTGACAGCATGTCCTTTTTCTTTTAACACATGAGAAAAAGTTTCATTTGCCAATGTTTTTATATTATTTTCTTTACTCAAATGCCCTAAATAAATCTGTTTTGTATGGTACCCCAACATATCTGAAACAGCCAACGCTCCGTCTTCATTGGATAAATGCCCTTTATCACTTAAAATACGTTGTTTTGTTGACCATGGATAACTTCCTGCTCGTAATAAATCAACATCGTGATTGCTCTCCATTAAATACGCTGTGGCATTCGTTAAAGCATCTCTTAAATATTGGCTAACATATCCTGTGTCGGTTAGCATGACAAAATTTTTGTGGTCTTTTTCAAAAGTATAAAACTGAGGAGCAATCGCATCGTGAGATACACCATAACTGATAATATCGACATCTCCCAATGTCATGCGTGTCCCCATTTTAAAAATATGTTTTTGCGACACGTCAATCTTGCCAACCAATCTATCTAATTCTGTCCATGTTTTTTCATTGGCATAAATATCCATACCATATTTTCTAGCTAGAACACCTACACCGTGAATATGATCTTTATGTTCATGAGTCACAAAAATACAATCAACATCTGCAATATTGCGATTGATACGTTGTAATAGTTGTTCGATTTTTTTTCCACTTAAGCCTGCATCTACTAAGATTTTCTTTTTTGGTGTTTCAATATAGGTCACATTCCCTGAACTACCACTTGCTAACATACTGATTTTCATTGTAAAATCGTCCACTATATGACCTCTTTCATTTGTTACTTTCTATATTATTTGTTAATGGCACATTTGTGAGCGCATCAACACGCAAAACACTACGTGTCCCATCAGATAGTTTCACATCTAAAAACCACACAGGTGTATAAATAAACATATCCTCAACAGGTGTGTTTCGTTGATAAACTAATGTCATCAATTCAATAACACTTCCTTCAGGCAATAACGCACTCGCATATAAACTTGTTAGAGCATCTTTTTCACTAAATAAAATACGACTTTCATCTTCTACTGTAAACTGACCTGTATACGTTTGTGTATACCCTGTTATATGATTGCCATTCAACACAAACACAACTCTAGCATTATCATCTACAATAGGCATGTCATCAATAAATTGTACACACACAATTTCTTGTCGAACAGCGGAATAATATAAAGGTTTATATTTATCGCCATTGTAAACCAACAATTCATTATGCAATATATTATTCACTTGTTCTTGGTCTTGCTTAGTTAATTGTCCATTTTCTAAAGTTAGTGAAATAGGTGTATGAAAGACGACATTCACTTTTCTTTTTTCAATATCATACGTTACCGTTTGTTGTTTAATAGTTTGCTCGACAACCGATAGGTCTTCACCTTGTCTTAAACTACTAATGTAAGGTACTCTTTTTTCGGTGTATTCTTGCTCGAGCATATCCGCTATATGTTTATCCAATTTAACGTTTTTACTTTTTAATTCGGACAGAACATTGAATGCCACGGCATCTGTTCGATAAAAGACTGTTTTATCAAGAAACAATTTCAAAAGAAATATATCTAATAATAAAAATGTGATAATAAAAATGAATTGTACTTGCTTAAAATTCATATATTCACCTCACTCTGCCAAGTAATCGACAATTCGTTTGGCTGTGTCATTCACAAAAACATACCATTCCGGTACAAGCGTGATGACTTTTGTCTTACTTGGTTGTATCGTGTAAAAAATACCTACACCATCAATATCTGCCATACTTTTATCTTGTTGTTCAAATGCTTCTTGCATATCTTGAAACGACATCATCGCAATATCTTTTCGTTTCATGGATAATTCTGTTTGTAAAATATACGACGATGACATGGTTGTAATAATACCGTCTTGTCTTACTTTTAACCGTGTTGTAGAAAAATTCTCTACCGTATCCATAATGGGTAATTTAGCGACATATCTTCTAAAATGCAATGTTTCACCATTTTGCCCTGCAAACAATACTCTTTTTGGCCATTTTTCAAAATAATCCAGTTGTGTCGCAATGGTTTGTAAATATTGTGGCGTTGAAAAGGTTCGATACTGAGTAGACAAGACCAATCCTGTATCTTTACCTATCGTTAAATCAAATTGATTATTCACGTATCTATACGCCGTGGATGTTGATTCATTTTTTAAATTAATTGTTGAACCAAATAAAGTTTTTATATACTGTGTTGGGTTGATTTGTTCTAATAAATACATACGTTGTTTGAAAATTTCATTATGCGATAACACATAATAGTACGTATCTTTTCCTTGTACAGCTTCCACATCAAAAAAACTTGGTCGATACTTTTGTTCAAGACTGTAAAAAGTATCATAATTCATTGGTTTTTCAAGTGAAAAACTATACACATGCTTTGTTTTATCATTCACCGCATAAAGTGTATTGCTATCTGAAAAAACAAACACAAATCGTGTAAATGTTTCTTCTATTTTATCGCCACTATCTATATTACATAAATATTTTGCGATTTGAAAAGTCATTGGTGCAGGGAAAATATATTGTGCACTTTTTTGAGATAAAAACGCTAAATAATCTGCCGAAGATAATGCTCTATCACTTGAAAAAGTCATCTTTTGATGATCTAACAAATTTACAAAAGCATCTATACTCTCTTCTTCATACGTCAGTTGCAATGTGTCATTGTGATACATAAGCATTTGATTAGGTTTGAAGAACGCACCAATTTGTTTATCATTTTTTGCGACTGTTACAATCGTTGTGGTATCCACCTTATCTTGTTTTGGTTTAAACATAACCCAGTATGTACACACTAAACTTATCGCCACTAAAACAACTAAAATGACTGTATAAAATCGTGAAACTTTCATCACCATTCCTCCTCATCGCCATAGAACGTTACTTTTGGTAATGAAATAAAAAATGTTGACCCTTTATTTTCTTGACTGGTTACCCACACATTCCCACCATGAAGTGTAATTACTTCTTTAGAAATAGCCAACCCTAGTCCCGTTCCGCCTTGTGCTCTTGAACGAGCTTTATCAACGCGATAAAAACGTTTAAAAATATGCGGCAATGCTTTACGTGAAATACCTAAACCTTGGTCTGTGACACTCACAACAATATTGTCATCTGTTTCTACTAAACGGCATGTAATAGTTCCTCCGTCTGGAGAATATTTAATCGCATTGTCCATAATATTGTCGATAACTTGTGTTAACTTATCTTGATCTGCCTCAACCCATAACGTATGGTTTTTTACTTCTCGTACAATTTTATGAGATTTATGTGCATAGTCTTCTGTTGATAAGAGCATATCAAATCTATCTAAAATACGATTTAACAATTTTGTTACATCAATCATTTCAAGCTCTAGTTTTTGAATACCTGCATCCATTTTTGACAAGTTTAATAAATCTGCAACCATACGAATCATACGATTTGCTTCAAACTGAATAACTTCTAAAAAGTTTGGTGCCAGTACATCATCTTTCCACGTCCCATCAATTAACGCTTCTGTATAACTACGAATACTTGTTAGTGGTGTTCTTAATTCATGTGATACATTCGACACAAACTCTTTACGCTCACGATCAATTTTTTCTTGTTCTGTAATATCTGACAGCACACATACCAATCCACTAATAAAACCCGATTCCCTTTGAATAACAGAAAATTCACCACGAATAATCGTTTCTTCTCCCTCACTAACAGACGACAAAATCAATTCATCTTGCGTTTGTAATAATTGTCTATATGTATATTTTTGACGAATACCAAATACATCCATAATAGACGCATTAATAACATCTTCTTCATTAGTATCTAATAGACGTAAAGCTGCTTCGTTGATAATCACAACATTCCCACGTCTATCTGTGGCAACCACACCATCACTCATGTGTTTTAACACACTATCTAAACGCTGACGCTCCGCTTCGATAGACGCATTTGCCTCTTTAATCCGAATAGCTAGGTTATTTATTGAATTTGCCAATGTCCCTAATTCATCGTTTCCATATACTGTAACATCGCCAGAGTCATATTCTCCCTCAGCAATTTTTTCAGTTTTATTTTTAATTTCTGATACGGGTTTTGCAATTCCTCTGCTAGAAATAACAAAAGCAATAGCCACTGTCGCAAATAATGCAATGACCATAACGTTTAAAAATAAAGATGAAATCTCTTGTAATTGCACATACACACTAGAAATATTAGCATCTACAACGACAACACCCATTAACGTTCTATCTTGTGACATCACAGGCATAATAACACGTAAAATGGTTTGATTCCCTTCAGAAGATGAATATTGATATTTTTTAGAGGCACCTGTTAGTAGTACTTCTTTCACATCAGGTTCTTCGGTCAATTTTCCGACAACATCACGATTCACTTGACTGGCTACATCAACCACTTCATTATGTTTATCAACAATTTGAATATTTAAAATATTTTGCCCTTGTGTTGCTTGAAATAATTCGGAACTTTTTTCAATACGTTTTTCTTTGTTTATTTCTTGCAAAACAGCAGTAGCGCTATTGGCTAAGAAATTCGTCTGTCCTGTTACTTGCGTTTCAAAATTTTGAATTAACTGTGTTTCTAATTGTCGTGTAAAAAAGACACCTACTAATTGAAACGATACTAAAAATAACAATCCAAAAATAGCTGGTACTTTAAAATGGATGGAACGAAAATTTAATTTTAATAAAAATTTTCTAAACATATCTCTATCCTATTCTTGTTCACTACTTTTCACAAAATAGCCAACACCACGACGTGTCATTAACCAAGTTGGATGACTTGGAACATCCTCAATTTTTTCACGCAAACGACGAACTGTCACATCGACTGTACGCACATCTCCAAAATAGTCATATCCCCAAACGGTTTGTAATAAATCTTCTCGAGTCATGACTTGATTTAAGTGTTTTGCTAAGTAGTGTAATAACTCAAACTCTCGATGTGTTAATTCAATTTCCTCTCCACGTTTAGATACGATATATGCATCTTCATGAATGATTAAATCTCCCAATACAATTTCATTAGCAGGAGATGTTTCTTCCACAACAGCTTTAGTTGCTTTTCTTCTTAAATTGGCTTTTACTCTCGCTACAAGTTCGCGATTTGAAAAAGGTTTTGTCACATAATCATCTGCACCTAATTCTAATCCCAATACTTTATCAATCTCTGAATCTTTAGCTGTTACCATAATAATTGGCATATCATGCGTTTGACGTACCGTACGACAAACTTCTAAACCATCAATTTTTGGTAACATTAAGTCTAGTAGCATCAAGTCAGGAGATATTTTTTTTACCATTTCAATCGCTTCTTCTCCGTCAAAAGCTACATAAACATCATAACCTTCTTTTACTAAATTAAATTTTACAATTTCTGCAATTGATTTTTCATCATCTACTACTAAAATTTTTTTCATCGTTAATCTCCTTATATTTCGTCTATATGCTTTTTTAGATACACTAAGACCATTCTATAATAAGTATACCAATACACTTACAAAAACTCAATAAATAGGAGGGGATAATCCATTGAGTTTACACATAAAAATAGCGAATGACTATTGCCATTCACTATTTTTTAAACAGATATTGTACCCTCTTTTTCAAATGAATTTATAATAAATTGCTTTTCATCAAATGGTACTTTTTCACTGCCAATTAACTGATACGTTTCATGCCCTTTTCCAGCAAAGACGACAATATCTCCTTTTTTGCTTAATGAAGCCGCAAGTTCAATAGCTTTTTGTCTATCAATTTCTTCATACACAATACAATTTGTGTCTGTAAAGGATTGTTTAATATCATCAATAATATGTTGAGGATTTTCATGTCCTGGATTATCCGATGTAATAATCGCAATATCTGCATATTTAGACACAACATCCCCTAATTCTTTTCGTCTAATTTGTGAACGATCTCCAACAGAACCAAATAAAATAATCAATCGTTCATAATTATAATGTTTTAATGTCAAAATAACATTTTCTAAACTAAATCCATTATGGGCATAATCCAATACAGCTAATACTTGCTTATGATTTGGAATGAGTTCCATACGTCCTGCTACTGTTGTTTGGTTCAATAAAGAAATAACCTTTTGTTCATCTTGATTCAAAATATCTGCAACAGCTAAAACAACTAAAGCATTATACACATTAAATTTTCCTGGCACAGGTAGTAAAACAGATTTCGTTACATATTGTTTGTGATAAGCAAAAGACATGCCAACTTGACGTTTATCAAATAAATACTGTAATTCTGTCGCTTGATAATCACTCTTGTTATCCAATCCATACGTATACACTTTTTGGTTTTGTTTGATAAAGTGATTAACATACCTATCATCATGATTGACAATTGCTATTTTTGTTAAATCAAACAAATGTGTTTTCCAGTGCAAATAGTTTTCAAAAGTCGGATGCTCTAAATCTCCAATATGGTCATAGGCCATATTGGTAAAAATGGCTATATCAAAATCAATATGCTCGACACGGCTCATCATCAACCCTTGGGAAGACACTTCCATAAAACAGGTTGTAATCCCTTGTTGGAGCATTTGATGCATCACTTTATGTAATTCATAACTTTCTGGTGTTGTATTGGCCGTTTGTAAATATGTATCTCCATAATAAATACCGTTCGTTCCGATAACTCCAGTCTTTAAGCCTACATCCTTCAAAATTTTATAAAGTAATGTTGTTATCGTTGTTTTTCCTTTTGTTCCCGTAATGCCTACTACTGTCATTTTCTTAGACGGTTCTTCAAAAAACAAAGAGGATACTTTACTTAATATATATCGACTATCTTCAACAAGAATCAGTAGTGCATCTTCAGGCACTTGTACACGTGTTTGTCCAACAAATACCCGACATCCTTTTTCGTACGCTTGGGGTATAAATGTCGTACCATCACTCGTTCTACCTTTTAATGCAAAAAATATTGTCTTTTCTTTAACTGTTTTCGTATTATAACTTAAATCCTCTATCGCCGTTTCTAATAGACTTACATTCCCAATATATTCAATGACCGGTATATCTACAAACATCTGACTGACTTTCATTTTTTAGCCCTCTTCCTTCTTCACGTAGATTTACTATATCACATTTTTTATTCTTTTGGTATGATAGTATGTAAGAATAAACAGAAGAAAGGAAATGAATAATGTACGATGTAATTGTCATTGGTGGTGGTTCAAGCGGATTAATGGCTTGTGTTTCTGCTGCAAAGACGGGTGCCAAAGTTTTACTCCTAGAAAAAAATGCTTCTTTAGGACAGAAACTTTTATTAACAGGTGGAGGACGTTGTAACATTACAAACAATCGCCCTGCTGAAGAAATTGTAGCACATATCCCCGGAAACGGACGTTTTTTATATAGTGCTTTTTCTCAATTTGATAATTATGACATTATTAAATTTTTTAAGGAAAATGGCGTGACCTTAAAAGAAGAAGATCACGGTAGAATGTTTCCAACGACTGATAAAGCAAGAACTATTTTAGATACTTTTATTTCTTTGATTAAACAACGTGGCATACATGTACAAACAAAAAATACTGTTTCTAATCTCTTATTTGACGAAAATAAAGTATGTGGCGTTCATCTGGAAGACGGAACAACTATTCATGCTAAAAGCGTTATTATTGCTACTGGGGGAAAATCTATCCCAAAAACAGGTTCAACAGGCGACGGCTTTAAATGGGCAGAACAAGCAGGACATACGATTATCCCTTTATTCCCAACTGAAGTCCCTCTCACATCAAGTGAGCATTTTATTCAACAAAAAACATTACAAGGTTTATCTTTAAGAAATATTTCATTGAGTGTACTAAACCAAAAACAAAAACCAATTATTTCTCATCAAATGGATATGATTTTTACGCACTTTGGTATTTCGGGTCCTGCTGTACTAAGATGTTCCAGCTTTGTATACAAAGAACAAAAAAAACAAAAGAAAAAAGACATACACATGCACTTAGATTGTCTACCAGATATATCTATCGGGCAGCTTGAACAAGACTTTATGAAACACCAAAAAGAACAAAGTAAAAAAGAAATCAAAACCATTTTAAAACAATACATTCCTGAACGTTTGGCTCTTTTTTACTTAAATCAAGCCAATCTTATACCTGAAGCGCCATTACAAACATTATCTCATCAAGACATAAAACATATTTGTCATCTACTAAAACATTTCACTTTTACGGTTAATGGCTCTTTACCCCTTGAAAAAAGTTTTGTCACTGGCGGAGGTGTAAACACAAAAGAAATCAATCCTAAAACAATGATGTCTAAATTAAAAGAAGGCCTATACTTTTGTGGAGAAGTACTTGATATTTACGGTTACACCGGTGGATACAATATTACATCTGCTTTTGTCACAGGTTATTTAAGTGGCTTTCATGCCGGACAACAAAAATAAGCTCTTCATCAAATCGCATTAGTAAATTCCCTCTATCAACATGATTTATGATAAACTCAAAGAGCCGACCACGCGGTCGGCTCTTTTCATATCGCTATAAAAAATAAGAGCAGTTAGAAACTAACTACTCTTACGGTTATAATAGGGGTCTAAATCAAAAGGGGATAAGATTTAGAACAAACAAGTATAGTTAGAAAAAATTCATTATCATTCAGCAATAGAACAAAAGGGGAGAATTCTATGCAATGATAAATGACTTTTATCAAACTATGACACATAAGCATAAAATGATTGAAAAAGGGGGAACAATCATTTTATACCCAATCAAAGGACGTAATCCTTTGACTTGATAAATTATAGCACATTATTTTTTATTTGTCTTTAAAAAAAATAAAATTTTTATAATTTTTTATAAGAAAATTATTTTTTCTTAATGTTCTATTATTTTAAGCTCTCTACGATTAAAAATCTTATGTTTCAGAAGAAACAATCCCATTTATTATGTCTTTTACGCTAACTTTTTGTTATATTACATTAAAAAATAAAAAATATAAATAATCCTTTTTTAATAAGCGTTTTTATTTGTTTCAATACGTAAAAAATATACATTTTATACAATTAAAAAATACTCACTCGCTCACCACTATAAAAGAAATATCTGTCATTATACGATGCATTTTCAATAGTACAAATAGAAATATAGCCATTATCATCATTTTATGAGCATAACCATATTTTTCAAATAAACTAGCACACATATTAGATATAGTAGAAAATAATCATACATGCTTTTATCAAAATCATTCCGTAGATTTCCTAACATACTATTTAAAAAATAAAAAAGTACTAAATAACTAATAAATGCCTTTCATTATCTAAATCTCTCCACCCACACGATTTGACACAGAAAATAAAGGCTCTATAATAAATCGTGTTGGTGGGAATAATCCACCAACACGATTTTGTATATAAAAGTGGACAAAAAAAGAGAAATACCTGTATGATTAAATCACCACAATTAAACAAGGAGGTATTTCTCATGGATTATTATACAAAAAAATTATTGACATTAACAGATAAATCTTTCATAGCTGATGAACATTGGTTAGAAGAAAAAACAATAAATGGTATTCCACACCACTTTATTAAAGGTACTTGGACAAAGCCTTGCCACACCTGTCCACATTGTCATGCTAAAACACTCATCAAACATGGGACATATCAAACGAAAACATTATTACCAAAGTTTAGACAAATCAAAACTGTTTTACTTCTTAAAAGAACCCGTTATCGCTGTAAAACGTGTCTAAAAACCTGTTCTTCTTCGTGTTCTTTAGTCGATAAACATTGTTGTATTTCTAAAGAATTAAAACAACTTATTGCACTTGATTTAACGAAAAATATTTCAAGAAAACATATCTGCCAAGACCACTTTGTATCTGATGTGACCGTACAACGTGTCTTAGATAAATATACAAAACAAGTTAAACCGTCTTTTCATTATCTACCTAAGGTACTATGTATCGACGAATTTAAGTCTGTGACATCTCATTTAGGGAAGATGAGTTT
>NZ_WNJY01000007.1:0-70991 GCF_010892355.1 Granulicatella sp. zg-ZJ
TGGTTTCTCGCATGGATTTAATGCCATAAATATCTTTTAAAAAGACCAATTTAAATAAAACAACAGGGTCTAAACTATTGCGACCATTCGTATGGCTATAATAAGGAGAAGTAATCTCATAAATAAAGTTGAAATCAATTGATTTATCAATTTTACGTAGTAAGTGGTCTTTTGGCACAAGTTCGGATAATGTGTTTAATATGATTTCATCATTTGGGTGAGTTTCTTTATAAAACATAGATTTTTCCCTCCTTTTTCTTATCTCTATTATACCACTTTTAAGCGTTATTATCGTATCAGACGTTATGGTACGAATGGCTTCGTTCTCACACGTAGTAGAGAACGAGCGATGTATCGTGTACATCGTGGTAAGCCGTACAACTTAACGTCTGATACGAAAAAAGACTGTCGACATTTTAATTTGTCAACAGTCTGTGGTGGTGAATGGCTAATGCCATTCACCACCTTTTTTACTTTCATTTTCTGCCACTGAGAATGGTGTTGTTTGATTAAAAGATGCAATCTAAAATAAGAAAAGTGTCTATAGCCATAGAAAATCCGTTTGATAGCTTTAATCATTCTGTGATATTGTTTGCATAAGGTGTGATAAAAGCATGATAAATACTATTCTGATAGGTTTTAAAAATATCAAATTCCTTTCTAAAGACTCTATCATAAATCGTGTTAGTAGCAACACGATTTATGATAATTATCTTAAAATGTGAAAGTATTGTTTAAGATGACGCAAGAGATACTGGAACTTGCATACGAATAAATAATTGTCTTGGAGATAAATCTGTTTGAAATGTTTCAAAAATGACTTCACAAATATAATTTCCCGTTATTTTATAGCCTAATGTATCTAATTTTTTTCTAAAAATAGGAAGCATTTGAATTTCGTCTTCAAAAGATTGACAATAGAAAATAGCATAAGTTGTTTCTTCTAAACCTGTCGTATGCTGAGAAGATGTAGGCATTACAGCAAATAATGTATGCGATACAAAATGAGAGTGTTCAAAAGAATCTTTTTTGATAATAGAACCAATTCGATAAAATAAACTATTATCAATTTGTTCTTGTTCAACAAAACTTTGTTTAAAGCGACGTAAAGTATGTTCATATTCTTCAGTCGTCATATCATAAATATTTTTATGACAAGGAAAAAGTGTAATATGTCGTTTTGGTAATGTGATTATTTCAATATCCGTTTTATACCGTTTGTCTTGATATACATGTAAACTTTCACGAAATGAGCTTAATTCATACATTTGTTGATGAAGTCTTTTTTTAACTTCTTCTAGTTCTTTTTGTTTCTTTGTGATGAGAGTATCTACAATATCTATATTGTTTGGATGTGAAAAAATTGATTTAATGTCCTCAAGAGAAAAATCAAACTGTTTTAAATAGTGTATTGCATCAACCATTGATGATTGATGAATGTGATAATAGCGATATTTAGATACATCATCAATATAGGCAGGTTTTAACAAACCAATTTGTTCATAATAACGAAGTGTTTGAATAGAAATATGATTTTGCTTAGCAAATTCACCAATCTTTATTTTTTGATACATATTTTCCTCCAATTAAAATATAAGTCTTGACTCTATAGTTAGTATAGACATTATACTATTTGTGTAAAAGATAACAAAAAAAGATATTTTGTGATAAAAAGCACATTTTTATTATAATATAAAAAGTGATTTTTTTCACATGATATAGGAGGTTTTTATGATGAACGAAAAAATTAGAGTGATTCAATATGGTTGCGGTAAAATGTCAAAAGTATTGATTAAATACTTATACGATCATGGAGCAGAAGTAGTAGGTGCCATTGATGCAAACCCAGATATTATTGGACAAGATTTAGGAGAATTTGCTGAATTAGGTTTTAAAACAGGAGTAACGATTCAATCCGATGCACAAGCTGTGTTAGATAGTTGTGATGCAGACATAGCTATTGTGACAATTTTCAGTTACATGTCTGATATGTATCCATTTTTTGAACAATGTGCTAAAAATGGTGTTAATGTTATTACAACATGTGAAGAAGCTATTTATCCTTGGACAACGGCTCCATCAGAAACAAATCGTTTAGATAGATTAGCCAAAGAAAATGGTATCACAATTACTGGTTCAGGTATGCAAGATATTTACTGGATTAATATGCCTGTATTGATGATGTCTGGTATGAATCACATTACAAAAGTAAAAGGTGCCGTTAGTTATAATGTAGAAGATTATGGATTAGCACTTGCAAAAGCACACGGAGCTGGCTATGATTTAGATACTTTTGATAAAGAGATCGGAAGTGCAGAAAGTTTCCCATCTTACATGTGGAATGCAGCAGAAGGAATCTGTGCGAAAATGAATTGGACGATTAAAGATATTTCACAAAAAAGCGTTCCATTTACATTGGAAGAAGACATTTATTCAGAAACATTAGGTCAAACAATTAAAGCAGGTCATGCAATTGGGATGTCTGCAGTGACCACTATTCATACACATCAAGGTATTGAATTAGAAGTTGAATGTATTGGTAAAGTATATCGTGAAAACGAAGGAGATATGTGTGATTTTGAAATTATTGGTGAGCCAAATATGGTCTTTTCTGTAAGTAAACCAGATACAGTAGCACACACATGCGCAACTGTTGTGAATCGTATTCCGTCAGTGTTAATGGCTCCGGCAGGATTTATTACACCTGAAAAATTGATGGATCCAAGTTATTTAACATATCCAATGAACACATATATGAATTAAAAAATTAAAGCGAGTTAAGCAAATTAACTCGCTTTATTCTATGTAAAGCACTGTTTTTTTCTTTGTATTTTGTGATATAATGTGTCAGATGACGTTTATCCAAACGGAATAAGGAAGAAAGTGAGTTATATATGCATAAAGAATACATGAGAGAACGACAAAAAAAGATTAGGAATTTTTCGATTATTGCCCATATTGACCATGGGAAATCAACATTAGCCGATAGAATTTTGCAAGGAACAGGCACAGTGGCTGAACGTGAAATGCAAGATCAGTTACTCGATTCTATGGACTTGGAACGTGAACGTGGGATTACGATTAAATTAAATGCTGTTGAATTAACATACAAGGCACAAGACGGAGAAGAGTATATTTTCCATTTGATCGACACTCCTGGACACGTCGATTTTTCTTATGAAGTATCACGTAGTTTGGCAGCTTGTGAGGGAGCTATTTTAGTAGTTGATGCTGCACAAGGTATTGAAGCGCAAACCTTAGCTAATGTTTATTTGGCATTAGATAATGACTTGGAGATTATCCCTGTAATTAACAAAATTGACTTACCTGCTGCTGATCCAGAGCGTGTCCGTACAGAAATTGAAGATGTTATCGGTATTGATGCCAGTGAAGCTGTCTTAGCAAGTGCAAAAGTTGGAATCGGTATTCCTGAAATATTGGAACAAATCGTAAGTATGGTGCCTGCTCCACAAGGGGATATTGATGCACCTTTACAAGCACTTATTTTTGACTCTGCCTACGATAGTTATCGTGGTGTTGTTTTAAATGTTCGTGTGAAAAATGGAATTGTTAGACCGGGTGATAAAATCCAGTTAATGAGTAACGGGAAAGAATTTGATGTGGTAGAAGTGGGTATTTTTTCACCAAAACCAATTAAACGTGATTACTTAATGGTTGGAGATGTTGGGTATATTACAGCAAGTATTAAAACCATTCAAGATACACGAGTAGGGGATACGGTAACTTTAGCAAGTAACCCTGCCAAAGAAGCACTATCTGGTTATCGTAAAATGAATCCTATGGTCTATTGTGGATTATATCCAACAGATTCCTCTAAATATAATGATTTACGTGATGCTTTAGAAAAATTACAATTAAATGATGCTGCTTTACAATTTGAGGCTGAAACATCTCAAGCATTAGGATTTGGTTATCGTACGGGATTTTTAGGATTATTGCACATGGACGTTATTCAGGAACGTTTAGAACGTGAGTTCAATTTAGACTTAATCACGACAGCACCGTCTGTTATTTATCATGTAAATAAAACAGATGGTTCTCAAGTGATTGTTGATAATCCGTCAGCAATGCCAGACCAAACGATGATTGACAGTATTGAAGAACCTTATGTAAAAGCAAGTATTATGGTGCCTAACGATTATGTTGGGGCAGTTATGGAAATTTGTCAGCGGAAGCGTGGAACATTTGTAACAATGGATTATTTAGATGAGTTTCGTGTGAATGTGATTTATGAATTACCATTATCAGAAATTATTTTTGATTTCTTTGATAATTTAAAATCAAGCACAAAAGGTTATGCATCACTTGATTACGATATGATAGGGTATCGTGCAAGTAACCTTGTGAAAATGGATATTTTATTAAATGGTGATGTGATTGATGCCTTTAGTGTGATTGTGCATAAAGAATTTGCACAAAATAGAGGACGTGCTTCAGTTGAAAAATTAAGAACATTGATTCCAAGACAATTATTTGAAGTGCCAATTCAAGCAGCAATTGGAAATAAAATTTTAGCTCGTACCAATATTAAAGCACTTAGAAAAGACGTTACAGCTAAGTTATACGGTGGAGATGTATCACGTCGTAAAAAGCTTCTTGAGAAACAAAAAGAAGGTAAAAAACGTATGAAACAAGTTGGTAGTGTAGAAGTACCACAAGAAGCATTTATGGCTGTTTTAAACTTAAGTGAAGAATAACAAAACCGGAGTGACTCAAACACTCCGGTTTTTTAGATATTTATTTTTTTAATCGTTTGACAAAAACCATAATATAGCCTAAAAGAATATATAAAACTAAAATAGCAGTAAAATAAGTGAAAAAGCCATTCCAACCGTATTTATCAATATTGATAAAGAAATAAGGATACGGACTATGTGGTTCTTCTGGGATAGGAATATGAAAAACAAAACCTTTTATCAGTGAAAAAATACAATAGATTAAAGGAACAACTGTCCATAAAAAAGGATCACTTTTTTTGTATTGTCCTTTTTTGTCACTAATTAACCAATCAAAAATGGTTAAAATCGGTACAATATAATGTAAGGTGAAATTTTTAATATGATAAAAATCTTCTGGTTTTGCTTTTGGTGCTAATAAAATAGCATAGACTAAAAATGTTAAAGTAATACAAATCGTGATACCACCTTTTAAACGCCATATTGTTTGTGAATACGGTTTGTTACCTAAATACAATAGATACATATAAAATAGGACGACCAATAAATTGGAAATATTTGTATAGTACGTAAATTTATATAATTTATCGGGCAATAAAAAGGCCAAACCAATTATACCGGATAAGATAATAGCTAAACGCAATAAAAATAGTCCTTTTTGTTTTGTCATGATACAACTCCTTTTATTAAGATGACGTTTATTTTAAACGAAATTACTTTGAAAGTCAAACTAAATAGTTTCCTTAATAAATTAACAGTATTTTTCAATGTTTTATGGTATAATAGTCTAGGTATTTTAGTGCTTAGGAGTATACAAATGAAGAAATTGGAACAAAGTCAATTACTAGAAATTTTTATTTTTGCGATTGCGATGATTTTATCAGTAATTGGTATTATGTCTGTTTATACAGCAGGAAGTTATGTAGCATCTATTGTGATACAAGATCCATTTTATTATGTGAAACGACAAGCTATGTTTTTAGCGCTAGGATTAGTCATTTGTGTCGCCACAATGACCATTAAATATCGCTTTTTTACAAATGTAACGCTACTGAAACGTTTTGCTGGTGGGATTATGATTATCTTGATTGGCTTGCTTTTCTTTGGGACACCTGTTAATGGAGCGAAAGGTTGGTTGAATTTAGGGCTTTTTAATTTTCAACCACTTGAAATTGCTAAATTAATTTTAATTTGGATGACAGCTTTTTATTTTGCTGAAGGAAGATACTTACCAGAGTTACCCATTCCAGAACAAGCTAATAAAGGAATGGCATTTTGGTGCCAACATCATCAAGAAGTAACACTAGGGCTTGTTTATTCAGGTATTTTATTAACCGTATTATTACAACCCGATACAGGTGGTTTTGCTATTATGTTAGGAACACTGATTTTAATCTGGTTGTCTAGTGGCATAGTTCCTTGGAAAAAAGCATTAAAATGGTTAGGCATTGGCTTTGCAGCATTGATTTCTTTTGTGGTGTTACTAGCCAACACGATAGGAACGTCTGATTATCGTGTTTTACGTATTTTGGTGTTTTTAAATCCATTTAATAGTTCTGCGGATGCTTCCAGACAAATTCGTAATTCCTTTTACGCTTTAGCACGTGGTGGCATAACGGGCGTTGGTCTAGGAAATAGCGTTCAAAAAACAGGCTATTTAGCCGAGTTTCATACCGATTTTATTTTATCTATTATTGGAGAAGAATTAGGTATTTTTGGTGTTATTTTCGTCACAGTGCTATTATTTATTCTTGTTTATTTGATTTTTAAAAGAAGTTTAACCGTAAAACGTGTTTTTGATAAATTTGTTTTATTAGGTATTGCCATTTTATTCATGATACAAATTTCTTTAAATATTGCTGGTGTGACAAGTATGGCGCCTTTAACGGGTGTTACTTTACCTTTTATTAGTTATGGTGGCTCGAGTTTGATTGCGTCGTTTATTTCCATAGGTATTGTCTTAAAAATTTCAATGTATGATAGAAAAAATAACAGGGAGTCTATAACATATGATGAAACAAATTAAAACTATTTTAGTTGCCAATCGTGGTGAAATTGCCATTCGTATTTTCCGTGCAGCCAATGAATTAGGCATGCGCACAATAGCTATTTATGCAAAAGAAGATGAGCATTCTGTACACCGATTTAAAGCTGACGAAGCTTATTTAGTCGGCGAAGGAAAACGTCCAATTGACGCCTATTTGGATATAGAGTCTATTTTAGAAATTGCAAAAAAGGCAAATGTTGATGCCATTCATCCTGGTTATGGCTTTTTATCTGAAAATAGCCATTTTGCTAGACGTTGTGAAGAAGAACAAATTATTTTTATTGGTCCAAAAGCAGAACATTTAGATATTCTTGGAGATAAAGTAAAAGCAAAAGAAGCAGCTTTAAAAGCAGGTTTACAATCCATTCCGGGAACAGACGGTCCTGTACAGTCATTAGACGATATTTACACATTTGCACAAACGTACGGTTATCCTGTCATGATTAAAGCTTCACTAGGTGGTGGTGGACGTGGTATGCGTATTGTTCGATCTGCGCATGATGTAGAAGAAAATTATTTACGTGCATCAGGAGAAGCAAAAGCTGCATTTGGTTCAAGTGATGTATATGTTGAAAAGTATATCGAAAATCCAAAACATATTGAAGTACAAGTGATTGGAGATGCTTATGGGAATGCGGTTCATTTATTTGAACGTGATTGTTCTGTACAAAGACGTCATCAAAAAGTTGTAGAAGTAGCTCCATGTATCTCTATGACTGAAACAATACGAGAAAAAATTTGTACAGCAGCACGAGATTTCTTACAGTCCATTCATTATGAAAATGCAGGAACTGTTGAATTTTTATGGACTGGACAAGAAGATTTTTACTTTATCGAAGTCAATCCTAGGGTACAAGTAGAACATACGATTACAGAATTAGTAACAGGTTTTGATATTGTACAAACACAATTAAAAATTGCACAAGGCAAAACTATTTATGATGCTTTGCATATTGAAAATCAATCTGATATTTGTTTAAATGGTTCTGCCATTCAATGCCGTATCACAACAGAAGATCCAGAAAATCACTTTATTCCAGATACAGGACGTATTAATACTTATCGTTCTCCAGGTGGTTACGGTATTCGTTTAGATGCAGGAAATGGTTTCCAAGGAAATGTCGTGACACCTTATTTTGATTCAATGTTAGTAAAATGTTGTACATATGGACGTACATTTAAAGATGCCATTACAAAAATGAAACGTGCACTCGTTGAATTTCGTATTCGTGGTGTAAAAACAAATATTGCCTTTATGCAAAATGTAGTTGCTCATCCGATTTTTGAAACTGGTGAAGCGAAAACAACATTTATTGATACAACGCCAGAACTATTTGTCTTTTCAAAATTAAGAAATCGAGGCAATAAAATGTTACACTATTTAGGAGATGTAACAGTAAATGGGTTTGCAGGTATTTCAAAACATGAAAAACATGCTTATCATCAAGCATTATTACCAACAAAATTACATGCACGTTCTGTTTTTGACTATCCAAAACATGTTTTAGATACAAAAGGTCCAGATGCTCTAGCAAAATGGATTAGTGAACAACACGAATTACTTTTAACAGATACTACTTTTAGAGATGCTCATCAAAGTTTATTGGCAACACGTATGCGTACACATGATATGGTTAAAATCGCACCATACTATAAAGAATATTTGCCAGAATTATTTGCTGTGGAAGCGTGGGGTGGTGCAACCTTTGATACAGCTTATCGTTTCTTATTAGAAAATCCGTGGGAACGTCTAGCATTATTACGTAAAGAAATGCCACATACACTATTGCAAATGTTAATTCGTGGAGCTAATGCTGTTGGGTATCAAAATTATCCAGATAATGTCGTTGAAGAATTTATTAAAGTATCTGCACAAAATGGTATTGATATTTTCCGTATTTTTGATTCTTTAAACTGGCTACCGCAAATGGAAAAAAGTATTCAAGCTGTGCGAGATGTTGGAAAAGTCGCTGAAGTGGCAATGTGCTATACAGGAGATTTATTAAATCCGAATAGACCAAAATATAATTTAGCCTACTACATTGATTTTGCTAAACACATTCAAAATAGTGGGGCACATATTTTAGCAATTAAAGATATGGCAGGTTTATTAAAACCGCAAGCTGCCTATACATTGATTAGTGCTTTGAAAGACGAAATCAATATTCCAATTCACTTACATACACACGATACAAGTGGCAATGGTATTTATACGTATGCTGCAGCAACCAGAGCAGGTGTGGATATTGTCGATGTTTCTATGGGGGCTTTCTCAGGGGGAACAAGCCAACCGAGTATGAGTACTTTAATGTACGGATTAGCCGATACAGAAAGAGTACCGAATGTATCCTTGGAAAATATCGAGAAAATCAATCATTATTGGTCGGGCGTACGTCAATATTACGATGCTTTTGAAACAAAATCCCAACTTGGCTCACATACAGCCGTCTATCAACACGAAATGCCTGGTGGACAGTACACCAATTTACAACAACAGGCGAAAGCAACAGGAATTGATGACACAGAGTGGGAAAGCGTTGAAAAAATGTATGCTGACGTCAATCAATTATTTGGAGATATTGTCAAAGTGACGCCATCATCAAAGGTCGTTGGCGATATGTCATTATTTATGCTTAAAAATAAATTAACAGTCGATAATATTTTTGAAAAAGGAGAGCACATTGATTTCCCAGCTTCTGTAAGAGCCTTTTTCAAAGGAGATTTAGGGCAACCCGTTGGAGGATTTCCAAAAGCATTACAAAAACTTATTTTAAAAGATGAACAACCATTTACCGTCAGACCGGGGTTATTAGCAGAGGCAATTTCTTTTGATGAAGTAGGTGCTTTGTTACGTCAAGAATTAGGCTATGAACCAACTCAAGAAGATATATTAAGTTATATTATGTATCCTCAAGTCTTTTTAGACTATATGAAAGCAACTGAAAAATATGGAGATGTGTCACACATTGATACACCTACATTTTTCCATGGAATGCGTGCAGGTGAAGAAATTTCTGTTGAAATTGAAAAAGGTAAAACTTTGTCCATTCGCCTTGTGCAAATTGGAGAACCTGATTCAGACGGGAATCGTCCAATTTACTTTAATTTTAATGGACAAAACCGTGAAATTTTAATCAAAGATTTAAGTGCCAATCAATCAGTTTCAGTTCGTAAGAAAGCAGAACCGTCTAATCGTAAACAAATAGGTGCAACCATGCCGGGAACGATTGTGAAATTACTTGTTCAAAAAGGTGATAAAGTTGAAAAAGGAACACCTCTTGTTGTGACAGAATCAATGAAAATGGAAACCATGATTCAAGCTCAAGAAAATGGTGTCGTAGATCAAATTTATGTGCATGAACAAGATTTGGTTGATTCAAGAGATTTATTGATTGAATTACAGTAAGGAGAAAGACATGAATGAAGTAAAAAGACGAGGACTTATCGTTAAAGTTTATTCATTGCGTAATTTAACCGGATTAAAACGTTTCGGTCATATTTATTATACATCAAAACGTATGCACTACGTTGCCATGTACGTCAACGACGAGCAAATAGAAAGCGTCATGGAAAAAATAAATAAATTACATTTTGTGCGATCTGTTGAAATGTCCTACTTACCAGATATTGATATGACATTTGAACATGCACTTGAAAAAAGTTTAGAGAAAACAGAAGAATTAGCTTAATTCTTCTGTTTTCTAGATTAGGAGAAAAATATGCGCATTATTTCTGGTGAATATGGTGGTAGACATCTCAAAGCATTAGCAGGCGATATTACAAGACCAACAACAGATAAAGTAAAAGAGTCTATATTCAATATTATCGGTCCTTATTTTGACGGTGGTATCTGTCTTGATTTATATGGTGGAAGTGGTGGTTTATCTATTGAAGCCGTATCTCGTGGTATGGATTTTGCGATATTATTTGAAAAAGATAGAAAAGCACAAGCCATTATTCAAGAAAATATCGCCATTACAAAAGAACCTGAAAAATTTCAGTTAATAAAAGGAGATTGTAAAAAACTAGGGCATAAACTCAATAAACCTGTGCATCTTATTTTTTTAGATCCTCCTTATAAACAACAAACGATTGAACAAGATTTATTAAAGCTAATCGACCAAGGTGTTGTAACAGAAGATACGATTGCTGTTTGTGAAACGGACAAATCCATTTATTTACCAACTACCATTGGTTGTTTATCACAGTGGAAACGGCAAGAATATGGTACCATTGCTGTAACATTTTATCATGTTATCACACATGACAAAGAGTAAGGAGTAGTGTATGGAAAAAATAGCAATATTTTCAGGAAGTTTTGATCCAATTACCAATGGTCACTTAGATATTTTAAAAAGAGGACTTTCGTTATTTGATAAGATTATTGTTGTCGTATCAACAAATGAACAAAAAACATACACCTTTTCTTCAAAAGAACGTATCACACTCGTGAAACAAGTTTGTCAATCATTAGACAATGTATATGTTATTGGACATACAAAAGGATTACTTATTGATGTCGCTAAGCATTATCAAGCAATAGCTATTTTAAGAGGTGTACGCCAGACAGCAGATTTATTATATGAACAAACCATGTCTTGTTATAATCAAGATATCGAAACCGTCATTCTATTAACGAAACCAGAGTATTCTCACATTAGTTCAAGTGGCGTTAAAACATTTTATAAATTAGGTGGCGACATAAAAGCTATGGTGCCACCAGTTGTACATCATGCTTTACGTGAACGATTGCTTATAGAAACATTGGAGATGACAGAGTGAATATAAAAATTATTGCCGTGGGTAAACTTAAAGAAAAATATTTAAAACAAGCTATCGACGAATACAGCAAACGATTAGGAGCCTATTGTAAATTTGACATTATAGAAGTACCCGATGAAAAAACACCAGATAACATGAGTGAAAAAGAAAAAGAACTTGTAAAACAAAAAGAGGGCGACCGTATCCTATCTAAAATTAGTGAACAAGATATTGTCATCACTTTAGCCATAGAAGGACAATTAGTCACATCTGAAACGATTGCTGAAAAAATAGAACAGTATGCTCTTCATGGGAAAAGTCGGTTATCTTTTATTATTGGTGGCTCTCTTGGGTTAAGTGATGACGTCAAAAAAAGAGCTAATGAGCTTTTTTCATTTGGAAGAATTACAATGCCTCATCAACTCATACGTGTTGTATTAAGTGAACAAATTTATAGAGCATATCGAATTATCAATAATCAAGCGTATCATAAATAGGAGGTATCCATGTCTTTTATTGTCACAACTTCCGTTGAAACAACGAATACATTAAAACAAAAAGCTAAACATATTGCACACATATTTGATGTAACATATTTTCCTAGACAAAAAATGACCTTGAAATCGTTATGCCAACAATTTTCTCATGTACTCGTTGTTTATAAAGATAAACTCATGTATACCACATCAACATCACAGTTCTTTTTTCACCCAAATACAGCCATAATTCGCATTAAACAACAAAAGGAGCCTCTACTTGAGCTAATTGGAAGTGCTCCTAAACGTGTTTTAGATACGACAATGGGACTAGCTAGTGACAGTATTGTATTAAGCTATTTTGGCTACGATGTCGTTGCTTTGGAAGATAATCCACTCATCCATTTTATCATTGAGAATGGCTTAAAAACGTACGATACACATCATACATCTATTAACCAAGCAATGAAACGTATTAACACACATTGTATACACAGCTTAGATTACCTCATTTAGAATGGACATTGACTATGAAAAAAGATGCTAAGTTCTCTAATGGAGATGATGTTAAAGCGCAGGATTTAGCCACCTGTTTAAATGATATTATTGCTAATAATAAATTATCTCGTGCTTCTGCTGGAGAAATTAAATATGAAGCTACTGGAGAATATACATTAAAAGCAACAACAGAAAGACCAACAAAAGATTTGAAATCAATTCTTGGAGAATGGACAAATGTTGTATACAAAAAAGATAATAATGGTAAATATATTTTTACAGGCCCATTTATTATCAAAACATTACAACCTAAAAATGAATTAACATTACAACCAAATAAATATTATCCAGAATCTGATAAACGCCCAGATACAGTTATTGTGAAAGCATTTAAAGATATAAATACATTAAAATTAGCTTTTGAATCAGGTGAAGTTGACTTGGCATTTGGTATTACTGGAGAAATTGCTAAAGAATTAAAAGAAAAAAATAAACATATTTTAGATTTTAACGCTGGTTATCAATATTTTACATTTTTAAATACAAAAAACGAAATATTGAGTGATGTAAAAGTACGTGAAGCATTAGATTATGCTATAAATAGAGAATCTATTAAAGAAGCATTGTTTGGTGGAACATTACCAACTGGCTTATTCGCTCATTATAATGCATTTGATACTACTGAAAAAGCACTATATGATACACAAAAAGCAAGTCAATTATTAGATGAAGCAGGTTGGAAATTAGAAAGTAATAGTAAATATAGACAAAAAGATGGTAAAGAGTTAGCTTTAACTATTAAAACATATAGTGCAAAAGCAGATTTACCAAAAGTAAGTCAAATAATTGCATCAGAATTAGAAAAATCCGGTATTAAAACGAATGTCGAAGTTGTCGATAACATTTCTGAAGTAACAAAATCCAGAGAATTTGATGCTGTTGTTTATGCACAGCACCCATCACCTGCAGGTTCTCCAGTATATTTCTTAAATCAATTTTTTAGAACAGATGCTCCAAATAACTTTACATCATATTCATCTGTTAAAACAAATGAGTTACTTGATGCAATGGGAACAGAAAGTGATACAAGTAAATTATATGATTTAGCCAAACAAGTTCAAAAAGAAGTTTTGAAAGATAGACCTGTATTATTGACAATGGATCCACAATGGCATGCAGCTGTTTCGGATAATTTAAAAAATTATAAACTTTGGAACGGTGACTATTATATTGTCAATAGTAGTTTAAAAGTAAAATAATGCTCTACATAAAAAAGATGGCAAACAAGATTGTTACCGTCTTTTTTATTATAAATTATATAAGAGGTATATATGAGTAAATATATTATTTTAACGATAAAGTGGCTATTTTTATTTTTAATTGCTAGCATTAGTATTTTTATTATTGTACGATTAACACCAGGCTCTCCTGTAGATATAACACTTAATAGTATGGGATTAGCTAAAACACCCGAAAACATTTCTGCTATTGAAGAATTATATGGTTTTAATCAATCTATTGTGTCACAGTATTTTGAATGGATTATTAGCTTTATAAAAGGAGATTTTGGAAAATCTTATTTAACCCAAATTTCTTTAAAACATGAGTTTTTAACAAGACTTCCATTAACATTGCTGATTGGTTGTGGAGGTATTATACTTGCCATGTTTTTCAGCTTTTGGTTGGGATATAAATCTTCATTAAAAGAAAAAGGTATTTATAACTACCTTTCAAGAGGATTGACATTATTTAGTCAAACTGTTCCAATATTTTTGCTTATTTTACTTACAATTTATTTTTTCGGCGTAAAATATCATTGGATAAAATTTTTTAAAGGTATAACACCAATAACGTTATTTTTAGCATTAAGTTTTGTTGCATTACCATTGATTGGACCAATGTCACGTACGGTAAAAGGGCATTTTATAGAGACATCACAAGAAACATTTATGCAGTATTATGAGATTAGAGGATATGAAAAAAATAAAGCTCTCTTAAAATATGGGAGTAAGCCTGCTTTGTATGGTTTATGTGCTATTACATTATCTAAATTTTCCTCAGTTATTGGTAGTACAGCTATTGTAGAATTTTCATTTACATTAGCAGGTCTAAATACTTTTTTAATTGAAAGCCTTGCTAGACGTGATTATCCGGTAATACAAGATTATATTTTAGTTGTTATGATATGGATGTTTTTGATAACTATTTTATTTGAATGGATAAGTGATACATTATTAAAAAAAACAAGGAGAAAAAACGATGAAAAAATATATTCTAATAATTAGTATTCTTTTGCTTGTACTATTTTGTTTTTTGTATCCTATTCAAAATCCAAAGATTGTTAATTTAACAGAAACATTTTTACCCATGAGTTCACAACATTTTTTTGGAACAGATGATCTGGGTAGAGATATTTTTTCATTAATTATTATCGGATTTCGTCGAACAATACTAGTTATTTTAGCATCAAATATTCTTTCTGTTTTTATTGGTGTCCCTTTAGGGATTATCAGTGCATATTTTGGAGGTATATTTAAACAAATCATTCGTTTGATCGCAAATTTATGTATGAGTATTCCGTCATTTATTGTGGCACTTATTTTGACTATGTTAGTAGGACAATCACCTGTATATATTGGCTTCGCATTAGGGGTTTATGGAATAGGTACTTTCGTTTATCAAAGTGAATTTTTGACAGAACAACTTTTAGAAAAAGAATTTATTTTATTTGAAAAATTATCGGGTACATCTTCTTTTAATATTTTATTTCGATTTATTTTACCGTGTCATAGTGAACATATTATGACATTGATGGCAAGTCAAGGGACATCGGTTATTTTGTCGTATGCTTCTTTAACTTTTATTGGTTTAGGATCAGATATTACGACACCTGACTGGGGGAGTTTGTTGTTTCAATATCGCTTTTATATTGTAGAGCATCCACTTCTTATTTTGTGGCCAACATTAGCAATTCTTTTATTATCTGTAACAATGTATATTCTATTCGATTATTCTAAACAAAAAAAGAGTAGAAAGGAGATCGTTTATGATTGAATTAAATGATGTATCTGTTTTTTATAAACAAGATAAAAAATTAGATAGTTTAAATGTAAACATTCAAACAGGCGATAAAGTTGGAATAACAGGTCATTCTGGAGCAGGGAAAAGTCTTTTTATCAAGACGATTCTAGGTTTACTAACTCCAGAGTGGACTGTTAAAGGAAATATTATGTTATTGAATCAGTATTCTCTAAAAGATATATCTATCATGGAAAAAAGACAACTCCTAAAAAAATACATTAGCTATATACCACAAGATACTTTAAATGCATTAAATCCTTATATACCCGTTTTAGAACAATTAAAAACAGAATGGTTATTTTTATACAAGGGATCGACTGAACAAGCAGAAAAAGAAAGTATCCATTGGTTAAAAAAAGTGGGCATTACTGGTAGTAAAAACAGTTTAAATGTTTTACCAAAAGATTATTCTGGAGGAATGAAGCAAAGAGTAGTGTGTGCGTTAGCTTTAATGAAACAACCTAAAATATTGATTGCAGATGAACCATCTTCAGCATTAGATTTAATCAATCAATTAAATATGTTAACTCTATTAAAATCATATATGCAAGATGAGATGACACTACTATATGTCAGTCACAGTCCTGCTATGATAAAGGAACTATGTAATAAAGTAATACTTTTTCATCAAGGGAAAGTATTAGAATTTACAGATAAAAACAAGTTTTTTGATACTCCACAAACTATGGTTGGGAAAGAACTTTTATATGCTACAAAGGAGTTAGCTAAATATGGAAAAATGTATTCTTAATGTAAAAAACATATCAAAGTCATTTGGTGAGACAAAAATACTAAAAAATGTTGATTTTTGTGTTAAAGAAGGACATATTCTAGGAATTATGGGAGTATCTGGGAGTGGAAAATCAACACTAGCAAAAGTCATTGCAGGAATTATCCCTTATGATAGTGGAGAGATATTGGTGTTCGACAAAAAAAAACCCTTTACTTTCTCATAAAAAGCGAGATTTTAAGACTTTTCCGATTCAAATAATCTTTCAAAATGCAAAAGCTTCTTTTCATCCTAAAAAAACGATGAGACAATCCATTTTATCTTCTATAAAGTATCTTTATACACCTATCGAATTAGAACAAGCACTAATAGAAACACTTGATATATGTGCTCTTGATGAAAGTTTACTAGATAGATTACCAAATGACTTATCTGGAGGACAATTACAAAGATTTGCCATTTGTCGAGCTGTTTTAATGAACCCCAAAATATTGATTGCAGATGAAATTACATCCGCACTAGATATTCCTGTTCAATTAAATATTATGAAAATTTTAAAAAAAATAGCACTAACCAAAAAAATGACTATTTTATTTATTTCACATGATTTAAATTGTATTCAGTATATATCAGACAATTTATGTATTTTAGATAAAGGACAACTTATTTTTAACGATTCACTATTCAAACTGAAATATTCAAAAGAAAAAATTGTTTTAGAATTTATTTCTGTTAATCAGATACTGAATACTTTATAAAATGAGATACAAACATTCAATAATCTTAAAAAATAAGTAGATTATATCTCTTACATTTTTTACGTGATAATACCATTTTAATAAATAAAATTTTTTATATGTAGTGATATTGATATATCGCATGTATCATTTGACACCTCCTTGAATTTAGATTATGATAAAGTTGTAACACAAAGGGGTGCCTTTAATGGCTGAGATGATACCCTTCGAACCTGTTCGTTAGTACGATTGTAGGGATTGTGAAAAACAAGGTATATTTATGAATATTTACCTCGTTTCTTTGTGCTGCTATGCATAAAGAAACGAGGTTTTTTATGATTGAAAGGAGTGAAACCTGTATTGAAAAAATTATCTGCATGGAGTAGTGTGTGCGTTATCGTTGCTGTCATCATCATTTGGGAAATTGCTAGTCGATTGCAGTGGGTACCTGAATTTATGTTGCCAAGTTTTACAAAAGTCACACAAGTATTTCTATCAGATTTTTCATTATTACAACAACATTTTCAAACAACATTATATGAAGCACTTATTGGATTGTTTATCAGTACATGTTTAGGGGTCCTATTAGCTTTTTTAATGGACTATTCAACATGGATACAGCATAGTTTATATCCAATATTAGTATTATCACAAACAATTCCTACAATTTCTCTAGCACCTTTACTCGTTTTATGGTTTGGGTATGGTTTAATGCCAAAAATTATTTTAATCACCCTCGTTTGCTTCTTTCCAATGACAATGAATGTCTTTACAGGACTAAAGTCGATTGATACCGATTATTTAACATTATTAACAACAATGCAAGCAACACACTGGCAAAAAATGAAATATGTCAAAATTCCATTTGTGTTACCTGCCTTTTTTACAGGATTGAAAATAGCAACGTCTTATGCGGTTGTAGGAGCTGTTATATCCGAATGGCTAGGTGGCGATAGTGGGTTAGGTGTTTATATGACTCGAGTGAGAAAGTCATTTGCTTTTGATAAAATGTTTGCAGTTATTTTGTTAACAAGTATTTTTAGCTTGTTATTAGTTGGCATCGTGACACTCATTGAAAAGAAGGTGTTACACTATCAAAGAAAGAGTGGGGAATAGTATAATGAAAAGAATGACAAAATTACTATGTGCATGTATGGTGTTTATATTGTGTGCATGCCAACAACAAAAAGTAGAAGAAACAAAAAAAGAAGAAGCATTAGAAAAAGTAACCATTGTATTGGACTGGACACCAAATACAAATCATACAGGTATTTATGTAGCAAAAGAAAAAGGTTATTTTAAAGATGCTGGTTTAGATGTTGATATTGTTCAACCTGGAGAAGACGGAGCAGAGATCACTGTCGCAAGTAATAAAGCAGCATTCGGTATTGGGTTCCAAGATTCTCTTATTGGAAGTTTAGTAGAGGGACTTCCAATTAAAGCTATTGCAGCTATTGTTTCTCATAATACATCAGGGATACTATCCTTGAAAGAAACGGGTATTGATAGTCCAAAAAAATTAGAAGGTAAACGCTATGCCACATGGGGATTGCCACTTGAACAAGCTATGATGAAACATATTGTTGAAAAAGATGGTGGAGATTCAAGTAAAGTCAACATGATTCCTACAACAGTGACAGATATTGTGTCTGCATTAAAAACAAATATAGACGCTGTTTGGGTATTTGAAGGTTGGGACAGTATTGCTGCAAAACAACACGGTGTTGATACAAATTATCTTGCTTTTAATCAATTAAATCCAGTCTTTGATTATTATACACCGGTACTGATTAGTAATGATGAAACAATCAAAAATAAAGCCGACATGGTAAAACGTTTTGTACAAGCTCTATCCAAAGGATATACATATAGTGCAGAGCATCCAGATGATGCAGCTACTATTTTATTAAAAGCAGCACCAGAATTAGACGAAAAATTAGTAAAAGAAAGTCAAAAATTTCTTTCTACGAAATATATTGATAATGGACATAAATGGGGCTATATCGACTCAAAAAGATGGAACGCTTTCTATCAGTGGGTAAATGAGCAAAAATTACTTGAAAAAACATTAGAAAATAATACAGGATTTACAAATGCATTTATTGAAAATTAACCATATTTCAAAACATTATGGTCAACAAGAAGTTTTAAAAGATATTGATTTTAAAGTAAACGAATATGATATTACATGTTTGTTAGGGAAAAGTGGTAGTGGAAAAACAACTCTTTTTAATCTGATTGCCAATATAGAAACAGCAGATTCTGGTTTTATAGATTATCATCAAAAAGCCAAAAGAATTGCTTACATGCAGCAAAAAGATTTGTTATTGCCTTATCAAAAAATCATTGATAATGTGATGATGCCTATGTTAATTAAAGGCGTTAAAAAAGAAATTGCCAAAGAAAGAGGAATAAATTTATTACGACAAGTGGGATTGGAAGGTGTCATCAATAAGTATCCAGGTCAACTATCCGGAGGCATGCGTCAAAGAGTGGCATTTGTTAGAACATTGATGACAGAATCCAAACTTGCCCTATTAGACGAACCATTCAGTGCGTTAGATGCCATGACACGCTTACAATTACAGCAATGGTATATGGATATGGCACGTGAGTATGGTTTAACGACTTTACTCATCACACACGATATTGACGAGGCTCTTTTATTAGCAAATAATATTTTTGTATTGAAAGACGGTGTCATTGTATTTGAAAAAATATTACCGAAAGATAAAACGTCATACATTAAGAGCACTGACTTTTTAAATGATAAATATGAATTATTGCATGTGATTGGATAAATAAACGAGGTAAGTCTAGTATTTAGGACTTATCTCATTTTATTTAATTGAATCATGAATACACAATAATAAACACATATAAAAATCTAAAATCACTTGACTTATATATAAAAATATGATATACAGCGATTAGAACATCATTAAAAAATGGTATTTTCGGTTATATAGGAGGTTTCTTTATGAAAAGGGAGGAAACAAATGAGAGCAAAACAAATATTAGTATCGATAATTTTATTCTTCGGTTTAATGTATACTGTAAGCGATTCAGTTGATGCGGCTAGAGGAAATGTACTTCTGTATCACGGGGAAGAAGACAAACAGGCAATGGCAAAAATGACATCCACTCAAACAGAAGCAAGAATGGAAATAAGATTATATGTCACATACGATGATAATAGCAATGTTGAAAGAACAGGTGTGAGAAATAATACAACAGAATTAAAAGTACTTTCTGGATTTGTATGGTGGAAAGGTGGAACAAGTACCGCTTCATATTATGTAGATTTTGTGCATGTAGGGGATACTCTAGCACCATACCGTTTTTAATATTAAATAATCATTAAAAATAATTTATAAAAGAAACTTTTTATATAATCTGTATTTTTATTAAAGAAAGGGGTAGTAAAATATGTATCAATTAGAAAATGTTAACGTTTCTTTTGGAAAAACAACAATTTTAAAAAATGTATCTTTAGCGATACAGAAACATCAACTTGTCACACTAGTTGGAAAAAGTGGTTCTGGAAAAAGCACACTTTTAAAAGTATTAGCCGGTTATTTAGAAACCTCAAATGGTGCCATTTGGTTAAATCAAAAAAATATATGTGTGATGAAACCAGAACAAAGACTTCTCTATTGTACAGATATTTTGTCATTTGTATGGCAAGATTTTAAGTTAATTAAAGAAATGACTGTAAAACATAATATTCTGTTACCTTTATTTATTCATAAAAAAACATTAGACAAAGTTTATTTCAAAAAAATAGTATCTATGCTTGGTATAGAACATTTATTAAACAAAATGCCTCAAGAGATTTCTGGTGGAGAACAGCAACGTTGTGCGTTGGCTAGAGCACTCATCACAAAACCACGTGTCATGATAGCTGATGAACCTACAGGAGCTTTAGATAGTGCCACATCCCAAAAATTAGTAGAACTTATACAATTATGTCTCCAAGAATTTGTCGAGACTGTTATTATTGCAACACATGATACAGAATTAGCTAATATAGGTGATATGAAACTAATGATTCAAGATGGGCAGGTGTTGTCTATATGAGAAAAAATCTGTTTATTTTAAGTGCTATTTTACATCGTCGAAATAAAGTGTTATGGACAATTATCACAGCGTTAGCTATTTCTATTGCAACGCTTTTTTGTGTATGCGTTTTATCAAATAGTTATTTAAAGACAATTCAAAAAGAAAAAGAAGCTATTTATGGTGGATTTTCACATATTATTTATAAAGAAAATACTATAAAAAAAGACATTCCTTTTGGTATCATGACAGTTGGGCATATTCAAAATGAAAAAGAAGAAAAAAATCTTATTGCTATTGGTAGCATGAATGAAAAAGCAAATGCAGTTAGTTTACGAAAAGAAAATGTGATACATTTAAAACCACATCATACCATATTAACAGAAAGCTTAGCTAATTTGTATCACGTAAAAGAAAATGATACCTTTCAATTAGCCAATCAAACTTGGACAGTCGAAGATGTCATCAAAGATTATGGTCAATTTTGGATAAGAGGAAAAGAAGAGGAAAGTAGACAGTATACACCACCTCAAATGATTATTTCATCAGAAGACTTGAATGCATTGATTACCTCAAAAATATTCTTGTCTGTTTATTCTATTGTATTAAATCATCCTACGTTTTTTCCAACTAATAATTTAGCTTTTTTTAATATTGAAGGAGCACAATATCGAAATGATGCTATTGATGTATTCAGAGAACGTCACTATGGTTTTTCAGAAAATTTTAATATCATTTTACTGACTGTTGTTATTTTTGTAACTATCGTTTTATTGTACACGTATAAAAAAAGTATCACAGAACGCTATCGCATTTATGCGTTACTTGGACAAACAAAATTAAACCATTTGTATCAGTTAGAAATTAGCTTATTAGTAGGATGTGTAGGAATAATAAGTATTGTATTAAGTTTATTATCATCATGTTTATTAGCAAGTTTAAGTTATCAAAAGCTAACTTTTCCAGATACTACAATTTTTTTCTCTGAAGGCATACGTTATATAATTGCTTATTTTTTATCTTTTATTTTATTTTTAATAATGAATCCATACATTGACAAAGCACATAAAAAAGGAAAGGCATTTAAAACAAAAATTCCTTTATCAAAAAAAGTACCTATCTATATTGGTACCGTATTCATATTTACAAGTGCTATTATGCTATTGCTAACTAATTTTTTCTTATATTATTATGAAACAGACACCGCCAATCATCAAACCATTGTAGGAAGAATGGCACAACAATTTGATTATGAAGTACAACCTGTACCAACAATTCGAGATACATCAATCAAACAAGCTTTTTATGACGGAAAATGGCACGATAATAAAGGTAAAGAAGGTGTTTATTTAAGTGATTTACATCAACAAAACCTATTATATGATGTGCAAAAGTCATTGACAAGCAAGTCAATTCAAACAAAGAATAATAAATTTTATATTGAATCTAATCAAACTTATTTATTTGCAAATCAAGAATTACTTCAACAACCGTATATTCAAGAAAAGCATCGCCGTTATGTAAATGAACAGAAAATTTTATCTCGTCTTTTTGAGACAGAATATTTATTAAATATTCAATTAACGGCTTATCCAGAAGAAGATTTAAAATGGTTGGCTCAAGAAACTGGTCAAAATGATACTCTTCATGATGTGCTCTCAGGAGAGAAAGCATGGATTATTGCTATTCCATATACTGTTCAATCATTAAGTGATGATGTTTCAGTAAGTAAGCAATTTAAATTATCCTCTATGCAAGACCCAAATAATATTCATGATACCGTGTTATCGACTGGCAAACCACAAACGATAGGTATTTTAGAAAGTTGTAAGACTTCAGCCTATGGATATTTTACAGAAGAAGATATTCAAAAATTCTTTACGGTAAAAAAAATAGATGTATCTATTGCAGGTATTATTTATCAAAATATAGGATGGTTTGATGCTTATGAAAAAGGTGGAGCTTATCGTTTCGTTGTATCAAATAATTTTTTTGAAAAACATCATTTAAAAAATACACCAACACGGTATCGTTTTTCTTTAATCAATACAGAAAATTCTTTAGAACATGAAAAAGTGAAACAAGTCATCTCATCATATGGAAATATTGATTTATTGGATAAAACAAGTACTCAAAAAATATTGACACAATATGACCGTATGCAAAATGGTTTTAAAGTACTTTTGCTTAGTGTGTTTATCATTCTATCAGTTGCCATGATGTATAGTTTTATACAAGCTTATCTATTAGACAGTCACGATTTATTTTCTATTTATTTATTGTTAGGATACTCGACAAATAAATTATACAAAAAAGCAATAATTCCACTTATACTAAGTATTTTAAGTGCTTTTTTATTCACAACGATTAGTGTTAGTGTTTTCTTTTTTGATACAGAATTTTATTTGAATCTCACATCAAAATTACCCGTATATGTCGTTTATTTAGGTATATTTTATGGAACATATCTATGCCTTTTTATTACTGTATTTTATGTTCTTATTAAAAAATATGGAAAACAAGTGTACCAAGACAGTATAGATAGAACATAAAAGAAAATCATGAATGATATATCTTTTCACTTGTCATAACAATACTTTAAATTCAGTGTCAATCATCTTAAAAATAGTAATTTATCTGTGAATTATTTTATAAAAAATCAAACACGTACACTGCATAATGATTGACAAAAAAATAAATTTTATATATGATAGCGTTATTGATAATCTTATCTAGAGTAGGTGGAGGGTAAAGGCCCGATGAAACCCGGCAACCCCGTTTTAAATCGGAAGGTGCTAATCTTAGCAAAGTCAGAACTTTGAGCGATAAGTGTGATGGCTTCGTTTAGTATGTTAGCACTATTCTGTGAAATACATGAATGGTGCTTTTTTATGGATAAAGCAAAACGAACGTTCAAAATAGGATAGTAGTTGGTGTATTCCATTTTCTATAAGGTATCAATGAAATATATGTCACAAGGAGAAATGTATGACAAATCATTATAAATTATTTACATCTGAATCTGTAACGGAAGGGCATCCCGACAAAATTGCAGACCAAATTTCTGATGCAATTTTAGATGCGATTTTAGCACAAGATGCCAATGCACGTGTTGCTTGTGAAACAAGTGTCACAACAGGTTTAGTACTCGTAGCAGGAGAAATTTCTACAAATGCTTATGTTGACGTTCAAAAAATTGTGCGCCAAACAGTTAACACTATTGGATATAACAAAGGAGAATACGGTTTTGATGGAAATGCCATTGCTGTATTAACAGCTATTGACGAACAGTCATCAGACATTGCCCAAGGTGTTAACCAAGCTCTAGAAGCACGTGAAGGGCAAATGAGCGATGAAGAAATTGAAGCGATTGGTGCAGGGGATCAAGGGTTAATGTTTGGTTATGCCAATAATGAAACACCGGATTACTTACCAATGCCAATTTATCTATCACATAAACTCGCAAAACAATTAACAGATGTTAGAAAAAATGGCACATTATCTTATTTGCGTCCAGACGGTAAAACTCAAGTAACCGTTGCATACGATGAAAATGGAAAACCGGCTTATGTTGATACAGTTGTTGTGTCAACACAACATAGCCCAGAAGTTACCCAAGAACAAATTCATGAAGATATTAAAAAACATGTTATTGATGTGATTATTCCAAAAGAATGGTTAACAGACAATACAAAATATTTTATTAACCCAACAGGACGTTTTGTTATTGGAGGACCTGTCGGAGATGCTGGATTAACAGGCCGTAAAATCATCGTAGACACATACGGAGGTTATGCTCGTCATGGTGGTGGAGCATTCTCTGGAAAAGATGCAACAAAAGTAGACCGTTCTGCTGCGTATGCTGCTCGCTATGTTGCAAAAAATATTGTAGCTGCAGGATTGGCAGATAAAGCAGAAATTCAGTTAGCTTATGCTATTGGTGTCGCTAAACCTGTTTCTATTTCAGTAGATACTTTTGGAACTGGAAAAGTATCTGAAGAAGTTTTAGTAAAAGCAATCGAAAAAAACTTTGATTTACGTCCAGCCGGTATTATTAAAATGTTAGATTTACGCCGTCCTATTTACAAACAAACAGCTGCTTACGGACATTTTGGACGCTCTGACTTAGACTTGCCATGGGAAAAATTAGATAGAGTGGAACAATTAAAAAATGATGTTTTAAAAGAAGTTTTAAAATAGATTTAACACAATAGGTACGCCGACGTTTTTATGATGTCGGTGTACCTATTTTGATAATTAAATAATTTTTGTGCCACGAAGGTTATTTTTAGGTACTATATCAAAACGGTGTTGTTAAGAAATATTTATTGAACCTTTTAGTAATTATTTGAAATATTATTTTATAATATACTTAGATAAATTCTTTATAGGAGAAGTAGTATCATTATAAAACACTAAATATTTTCTTTTGACACATAACTTTATATAATTTATATTATGTAAACTAGAAACTATAAAAAGAATAAACAAAGCTAAATAATAATGAATAGTAAAAAACATATCATAGTTAGTAAAATAAGCATATCTTCATTTTTACCCGCAAAAACGCTTATCAACGCTCATATTATGCTCCTCACATAATAGTCATCGCATATATAGTAGTCTATCTCGTATGAAGTCCTCCTACATACAGTATCTTTCAAGACATAGCAGTGAGTTTCTACTCACAATAGTGCATTCTAAACACACAATAGTCCGTTCATTCCAACCGACTAAACGTTCACCTAAATTCCTCAAATAGGCAGGTGTTCTCAACCTCTTATCGACTAGCCAAATCGACGTTTTATTTTATTGTCAATGTTCTTTATTTATGCCTATATTATAACATTTTACAGCATATAATGCAATATCTATAATATAAAATGTTATAAATATTTTGAAAAAAAAGAGGATTTTTTACCTCTTTTTTTGACGAGATTTCTTTGTTTTGTCTCTTAATAAGCGTGACATTTCTAAATGATTTTTATAAATACTAATTTCTTTTTTAAAAAACAGTCTTACTTTTGTATACTTTGCGTTTGAAAATTCAATCACTGGTGTTATTTGTTCTGTTTCAATTAAATAGTTCAATCTTGATGTAGAAATATTGAGAATATGACACACTTCATTTTGTGCCATACAGTGCTCTTGTAAGATTTTTGCTAGTCTTTTCTTTAAGTCGGTGTCAAATGTTTCTAATAACATATATTCTTCCCTCTAATTAAAGACATCGCACGATGATATGTATCACGCATATCTTCTATACAACAAATTGAATAGTAACGCTCCAAAGAATAGACTGTTTTATAATTAACAAGTTCAATCGCTGTTCGTACATTAAAATGTGAATGTGTTAAAAAATAAATTAAAAAGCTTGTTTTTAATGTTTTAGGTGTTAGACGAATACGTCTTAAATGCAACGGTAGTTTATTTTCTTTTAAAAGGGTATCTCGAATAGTTATAAATGTTTCCCTTAAAGAATAACGACTACACTTTCCTGTTTTAAAGATATGTTTTAATAAATATATCTCATTGTGTACGATATAGTCTGTACCGACATATTCAATTAAATATTGTTGCATGAGTTCTTTTAATTCTGAAGAAAAAAGAATATATCTATTTTTCTCCTCAAAATAAAAATAGAGTTTCTCAAAACAAATGTGTTTTATTTGAAGTGATAGTGCTTCTTCAATCGATATACCTGTCACACAAAATAAGAAAAAAACAAATTTCTGATAACTGTCTAAATAGCTTGAAAATTTAATATAATACAACAACTGATTAAATTCATCAGGAAAAAAGCCAACAGGCAATCGATTTGTTGGTTTATAACCTTTAAATCGATTTTCTAATCGATAAATGGAAGATGTTATGATGTTTTCTTGTCTTAAATATAAATAATACTTTCTAATAATATCTGTCTTTTGTCGTATCGTTGATTTACTATATGTTTTTATTAAAAAATCATAGTAATCACAACAAACAGTACTATCTATTTGTGAAAATGACGTACAGTTAGAAAATTCTAAAAAACGTTTGATTTCTAACTCTATTGTTCTAATATAGTTTGCATTATATTGTTTATGATTAAGTTGTTTTAGATATTCTTTTAAATGTTCCATGTCAATAACCTCCTGCTATTATTTTAGCATAGAGTTTACTTTTCTAAAAAATGACTAAATTATTAAAAAATAGGAAACTATATATCTGTTTACACCAACTACAATATGTAGTATTTCGACAACATCAAAAAAGGCGACTTTCTTTTGAAAATCGTCTTTTTAATTTGATAGAACTATCAATAATATCTTCTCAGTTTATCTTGATTTTCTTTGAAAAAATCTTCCAACCAATCCATACCGTAGGCATAACTAAATCCTTCTAGATTCAAGGCTTCAAAAACAGGTTTCATTTTATCCATGTTTGTATTTCTCCATCATTTTTTGGACATTGGCTAATTTGGCAGGTTTATTTAATGAAACTACATATTCGTGGGTAGGGGTATTCTTCTGCATAGCATATTTCAAACTAACTTTTTGAAAATCTGTTAGTTCTTTGGAATTGAGCAATTTTTCAATATCTTTGTCTGTTAAGTAAGAATGGTCTTCAAAAATAACTTTTCGCAAATAGCGAAACCAATGACTAGTATTAAAACGTGATTGTTTCGATCCACTTATCATATAGTCATACCAATCCATCTTGCCCTCCTCAAATTTGTTCTAAAATCATTATATCACAAACGATACAAAAATAAACAAAATAATGACATCAATTTTATACAGTATATTTACAATGATTTTATTTCTTTTGGCAACCATTCCCATTTTTATATTTTCAAGAGTCAATCCATCAGGTAAACTTCCTGGAGAATAAATTTGTACTCTATCATCATAAAATCCAATTTTAACATCTCCACTTAAAGTATAATCCCTATTGACAATAACAATTCATAATTACTTCTCTTAATGCTCTTTTAGGAATATCTAGGTACTCTTCTCTATCAGATTTTCCTGCTGAAATAGTTATTCTTTTTCTATTCGATAAACTAGCCAAATAACGTATTTCATCAATAAAGCTCATTATTCTATATTTTTTAGTGCTGATAAATAAGCAGGAGACAATTCTTTTCCTATAATGAAACCAATTTTTTCATTATCTAAAAGTGCTGATAACAAATCTAAGATAATATCACATTTTTTATTTAAAATATCAAAATCTTCTTTATTTATTTGTTTTCTTTGTTTTTCGTTTTCATGATATATTTGTTTTCTTAACATATCATTTAAAAATCCACTAAAATTTTTGGTACTATTTTTATCAATATTCACAGCTTTTTGAATATAAGAAAAAACATCTGGTTCAAGAGTAATTGATTTTTGAATATTTGGGTTCTTTTTCTTTTTTGCCATAAAATCCTCCTTTCTATTTATATCTAAAGGCTACTAACTCTCCACCAATAAAATTGACGCAGATTTAAAAGAATATTAGCTCTCCACCAATACAATTTGACGAAGAGCTATTCACTAAATATCTAATCTTTTATATATCAGAACGATGTCCTACATTAACACAAATAATTTTAAAAATATTTTCTTCAACTAGAGCAATAACTCTATAATCTTTTTATAATTTGACAAGAATTTTTTCAAACAACTCAGTCAATTTAAGTTTATCTCCATAGACTGTGCCGTCCATATACAAATTGTAAATCTCATCATCATTACCAATAGAAATTTCACACTCATATCCTTTCATCAAAGCTAATGAACGGATAACTTCTCTCTGAGTACGCCCATTTCCCTCACGAAAAGGATGGAAATAATTAAGATTATCAAGAATGTCAACTAAGCCTGTAATTATTTCATCTCGGTTGTGAGAGTTACGATGAAAATCATCAACCAATCTGTCGAGATAAGGTATCGCTGTATTGAAAGATTGAAGAGGCAAAAAGGCATTACCACTCTTTGAGATATTTACTTTCCTAAATTCTCCTGCCCAATAGTATATCCCTTTAAATAAAAACCGATGAATTTTTAAAATATCATCAACCCCACGAACTTCAATTGGATTCGCAAATAACTTTAAACTTTGACTTGCTACCATTCGATATTCAAGTTCACTAGCTTTATGCCCATCACGCTCATTAAATTTATTGATTAGAACTGATGAATCCTTATAAGTGTAAATATTATTTGGGTCAATATAATCATACCTTTCGTAACTTTTTCTTCCCATTAAACAATACCTAATGCCAGAGCTTCATCACGAAGTTTTTCAACATCCCCAACAGTGGGCTGCCAGCCTTCAATCATATTCGTACTCAATACATACCAAACACTTTTGAATATTACCCAATTTTCAAAGGATACCCCCATAATTGTCATCTTCTTTGTATTGATATCTAGAGTCATATTCTACCTCCGTTATTTAGATTATAACATTCTTTCCTATTCCTACATGTATATAGTATATAACTATTGACTATTTGTGTAAATAGATGACACTTGACTTTTTATATGAAAAATCATCACATCAAATAATCCACATGCTGAATAATAATTTTAGTGATTTCATACTCTCGGTTTTCTTTATCTCTATATTGTTCACTAATCAATTTACCAGTGACACCAATTCTATCTCCTTTTTTTAAATGTTGACACATGTTTTCTGCAATCTGATTATACGCAACCATATTAAAAAAGCATACCTCATATTCCCCTGAAGTATTCTTTTTTGACTGATTATTTGCTAATCGAATGTTTAAAACTTTAGTACCATTCTCTAAAATTTTTAGCGATAATTCTTTTGTTAAGTATCCTGTGATATTTACACAATTCATGATAGTTCCACTCCTTTATCTTTCTCTTTTTCTCTTTTTACTTTTTTGTTTAAATCTTGCATAACTTGTTTTGCTTGTCTCACATCTTGTAATTGCTGTTCGACTGTGGCTAATTTTTCTTTTAATTTATTTCTATCTGATTCTTGTTTTTTGACAAGCTCAACGACTTTTTCTTTTGGAACGGTCACATCAATATGATGTTTGCTTAATTCTTTTTCTGCATAATTAAAAAGTTGTAGCTCTCTTGTATAGTGATGTCGAATGGTTGGATTTTTTTGTGTTTCTAATTTGATAGGTAAATAGTCATGATATGTAACGAGTAATGTTGCAACTGAATTGTAGGTTTGAATATGGCTGTCCAGTTTTTGTATATCTCGTTTTAGTCTATCTGCTTCTTTTAATATATCAGACAAAATCACATCAACATCAGAAAGAGAGCCTGCTTGTTTCTGTCTTAACATATTTAAGGTTTTGCTAAGTGTATGTAGCTCTTCTTTGTTGAGTTGTTTTTTGTATGACTGCAAGGCATAAGAAGAGACAATGTCCTGTTCTTTATTGTTCATGAAATGACCAATCAAATCTCTACCAGAGACAGATACATACTCTCCTTTTTTGTGAGACAAGGCATAATGCCAATCATTAAAAAAAGTCACAGACACATTACCAGTCAATGTATTTACATCTATAAATTTTTTCTCAACAAACAAAATATTATCATCTATTTTTATCTTGACCCCTCGTTTAGTAAGAGACAAAATATCTTGCTGACTAATAGACAGTGTCGTTCCCTTTTGCTGTTGTTGAAGTTGTATGTGCCGTAATAACTGTTCGCCTCGTATGACAATTTTTTTATCTGTATCAAGTGAAACTCCCTCATATTCGTACCCTCGATTGATTGCTAACAAAGGTGTCATCTTATCATCTACCACATGAGAAAAATCAACAAAAAAGGTATAGCCGTTGACGACAAAGTTTAAACCTGACGCTGTACTTTTTACGTCTTCAGATGTTTCCAGTGGACAATGAAATACAAAATGAGATTCTTTTTCTCTTTTGTATGCTTCAAACATTTTTTTAATATCTTGTAATTCATGTTGTGTCTGTTCATCTTTGTGTTGTTGATAATATTGTTCCAGCCATTGTTTAGAAAAACGGTCTTTATCATCTAACGTATCCGATCGGATAAATCGTTGTTGCACATCTTTTAATCTATACAATGTCTGCTTCCCTCGAAAACTTACCTCAACATCTAAAGCATGTGCATACACCATAAAGTCATTAAAACTTGTCGCATGTTTTTCAATAAAACGTAATCGTTCTTTTAGTTGCATGCGATAACTTTTATAATGACGTCTCACTTGATAGTCAGTATAGTGTCTGTTGAAATCATTCTCGTATTCCATCGTGGACAGCTGATGTTCTTGACACAACTTATTTGAAATATTTAATAATTCTCTCGATGTGACAAAGGGTCTCGTTCTTAATTTTTTATGTGTATAAAAACTCGTTGCATTCACAATAATATGATTATGAATATGTCCTTTATCAATGTGTGTGGAAATCACAAACTCATGTTTGTTGTCTGTAAACTGTGAAATAAGTTCTCGACCAATCTCGTGTGCTTGTTCAGGTGTGACGTTATCTGCTGGACTAAATGATTGAATGATATGATAAGATTGAATGTCTGCTCCACCTGTGCGTGTATAATTTCCAGACACATGTTTTGCTAACTGACGTGTCATCTCAAATTCAATTTCTGCAAAATCAACATCACAATTATAACTAGATACTAATAATTCTTCATCTGTTTTTTCCGGATTCTTAATGTAGTCAATGGCTGTTTTTGTAGATTGTGTAATCGAATGAATTTTAACAATAGCCATTAAATCTCATCTACCTTTCTCATGTTTTTAAGTAACATGTCGTGTATTTGTTTCTTTAAAAATTTAAATTCTGTTTTCAATTCTTCAACGTCACATTTTAATGTTTCACCATTTGTATTAACACGTTTTGCAATTTGATTAATATTGTTTCCAATGTAATTTAATTCTCGTATCAAGTTTTTTATTTCAGAAAAATCTTGATACACCACATACCCGTCAATCAACATTTTGCGTGCGTACTGTGAAAAATTTGTTGTCTTTACTTGCGTCATTTTTTCTAAAATCAATTCATTTTCTTCAACACTTATCCTCGTTTCTTTTTTTATATTGCGATGTAAATTATTTTCCATTTTATTATAGTTTGTGAAATTTTTTTGAACTTCTATTTTTTTATAAAGCAGAGTTTATTTTTCCTATTGTTGAAAAATAAGTCCTTTTCACTAATCCCTTGAAAATACCCCTTTTTTAGTCATTTCGTTAATCGCAAGTATTGCAAGATGCCGGCATTTTGCACAAAAAACCAAAAAATTTTTTCTAACGAAAATGATTTTTTTCAATTTGGGGGACACCCCCAATCCCCCATTTTTTTCAAAATATCTCTTATTTTCCTGTCAATTTCACAAACTTTTTTTCCTCCTTTTAGTAAATATTTGGCAGACACTGAATGTCTTCATCTGTTAAATGAGAACATTTTTTTAGGACACTTTGACAAAGATTGAAACAAAATTCTTTCTCTTCTTCCGTTGAATAGATACGTCCGTCATCAATAGAAATGAAGTGTAAAAGTTGTTCTAATTTTGATTTTAACACGTCAACATTTGTCACCTTTTGAAGTTTTATCAATTCAATTTCTTCTGTTGTGAATGTTTGTAAAGTCATCTTTTTTCTCCTTGTGTTTGTCTTTTTTCGTCATATATTTTTTCTGTTTTGCTTTCCTTTTGTCTATCTATTTTTTCTTTTGCATGTTGTCATTTTTCTTCTAGTAAATCATTCCTCCTCTCTTCTTTTTCGTTTTCTATCTCCATAAGAATATCATCAAAAGACTCATGTAATAAAGTCATTTGGTCGTTTGATATATACATTTGATACATCTTATCTATGATTTCCATATCGTCTATTTCTTTTTCAACCATAAGCAATGCTTTAATAAAATAGGTGTAGTTGTGTGCCATTAAATCATTTAAAAGACGTGTGATGTCTTCAATTTTTTCTCTCTCTTCTTGTCTCATGAATGTCATCATCTCCTTTTGCTGTGTAAAATTTTGTTATTAAAATATCATGTCTACTTTTTTTCTTTTGCCTATTTTTTATTGAGACCGTCTAAAAAAAGAAACCACTCGACACATTTTTTTCTATTAAAAAAATTTATTTTGACAATTCTATATTTTGTTTTTCATGACAATTTTGTGTTGTGTTACGGTCTGTTGCCACTGTTTTTGCATGTGTTATTTTTTCTGTTAAAGACTTTTTTTCACTCAATAAATCATGCGTTAATGATTTATCTTTTGTTAACTCTTGCATATGTTTATCCACACGTTCAATCAATTCGTTCGCTTGTTTTTGAATCGTTTCTAAACTTTCTTTTAGTTGTGTGAGTTCTCTATCTTTGGACCAACTCAACAAATAAGGGAATGAATAATCACTTGTATCTATGCCATAATAGTCACACACAACGAACGCTACACTCTCTGCTTCGATTTCTCTTTGTTCTTGTTTGAATGGTTCCATTCGTGGTTGACTGTGTAAATCTGCATGTGTCATTTCATGAATGAGTGTTTTAATGGTGTGTACTTGTGACAAATTTTCATGAAGAATAATCTCTTTTGTTTTGATACGACAAACGCCTTTGACATCATTTCCTAAGTTACCAAACGAGACACGAAAAGGTGTACTTAATACCAATGATTGAAAAAGTGTGTCGTAATTTTTAACGTCACCTACTAGATTTTTTGTTAAACCAATCTCTTTGCCGTCCGTTTGCGAAATATCAAAAACATAAGCAGTTTTATATCGAGGATAAGAAATTTTTTCAACAACAGGCTTACCATAGTCATCTAATTTATCTGTTTCCATTTCTCTAACAGACATTCCTGCTAACGCAATAATTTGGATAGCTTTTTCATTTTTCTTAACATAACGTCCTACTTCTTTCCATTTATTGTACCCGGCAACAAGCGACGCATTTGGATTTTGTTGCATGATTAACAGGATATTATTAGCACTATATTGATGAAATTTAGAGAGTGTTTTTAAATATTCTTTGTATCGTTCAGATTCAAAAACACCTTGTATCCCTGCTTTTAATTGTTCAAAAAGGAGTTTTATTTTATCTTGTTTTTTCTCTGGTTGTATGATGTGTTTTTCTGTTTGTTGTTGCTTTTTATCAATGCTTTTTTCTATGTACATAGCCTCTTTAGCCACTTTATCTGCACGTTGTGCAAGTGTTAAATACGTCTTAGGTAAATCATTTTTTAAATCGTCTGATAATGATTTTGTTTCACTTCCTAAAGCGTAACGAATATCTTTAACCAATACTTGACCATGTTCATCTTGTAAATCAAAGGCTGTTTTATAATAGCCTAAATTCAACAGTCGATTATTTTCTTGATAGAGTACTGTGACAAATTGTTCATAAGGAATCACTTGTCTTTCTAAATAGGTAGCTGTTAATTTTTTATTTTCAGAATACAAAAACGATACATACAGTTGTGGACTTGATGTTGTTTGCTCATCAAGTGGAACGATACTTTTTTGTTCAACCTGTCTTCCAAGAAATACTTGTCCTTGTTTTAATGAGACTAATTGTTCATTATAATCTTTAAAGTTTTTTGGAATATCAAGCTCATGTGTAAACCTATATTGTTGATTTCCTTTCATGTAAACATCTTTTGATTGATTGAGTTTCTCTTCAATTTTTTGTGCAAAATCAATCCCTGGTTTATCATTATCAACACATAATGTTAACGTCACATCTTTTGTATCTGGGTGTGTCAATGTTTCTCTCAAGTGATGAAAAACAACACTATCTTTTAAGCCGTCCATTGATACCAATTTAAAATGATTGGTTAATGTTTCTTTATGTAGTGACCAGTAACTCAATGCGTCAATCGTTGATTCAAAGACATAGATATGGTTTGGAATACCTTTTGTTATATGAAAGCCAACCTCTTGTTTACTATATTCTAAAACACCTTTAAACGTACCTCTTTTCCCATATTTTTCTTCGTTATATACAGTCCCCTGAAGACTTCCTCCAACAATTTTGTTAGTTGGTTGTCCATGTTCAAACCACCTAAACACAACAGCATTATATTTATTTTGAACGGCATAACCATTCTCAAAACAATAATCGACAATCTCTTCATCTAGTTGTCTCACATGGATTAAATAATCTTTTGCTTGAGTGATTCGTGTCACATCATTTTGTTTTGGATAAACAAAAGTGTCTTCCTTATCGTATGTGCGTGAGTCATGAACTGTGTAGGTATCGTTTAACAATGTATCGACAGCTTCATAAAAAGATTTGTTTTCAAAATATTGAATAAAATCAATGATACTTCCTCTGGCATTTTTATCCTGACTATTGCCATTATGAACAAAATAATTTTTTACTTTATTGATGACAATAGAATCATGACCTGCAATAGATATTTTCATGTATTTATTTGAATTTTGTAAAATATCTGCAATATTATTTTTTAAAATATAATCCTCAATAGAAATAGATTTTGCTTGTGCGATTTGTTCGTCTGTAAAATATGCCATTTTCATTCCTCCTATAAAAAAAGAGAAGTACACTTCTGTACTCCTCCTTGTGCTGTATTTGTAAATCTAAATGTTATTAAGAACGTTTTTTCTGTACGAAAAATCCTAATAAAAGTGCGACACTTCCAAGAACAACAGATACAAAAGAATGCTTTTCTCCTGCATGTGGTAATTTAGCTTGTTCTTTTTTGCCATTTTTTTCTTGTTGGCTAGGGTCTTGTTTCTCTGCTGGCACTTCTTTTTCAGATTGGACGTTTTCAGTGACTTTTGGAGCAACTGGTGCTCCAATCGGTGCTATATCTATCTCTGGTTGTATCGTATCCGTTTCTGGTGTATCCGGCTCTTTTTCTGTGACAGTAGGCTCTGTCTCTTCTTTTGGAACGGTAGGTTGTTCTTCACTCGGAGCGTCTACTTTTGGTGTTTCCTCTGCTATTGGAATGGTTGAATCTGGTGCTGGGGCAACTTCTTCCGTTGTATCATCGGAAGAAGCGTTTGGTGTCTCTTCGTTTGTTGTATGTGCTGTGTCATTAGACGCTCCAGGAACAACAAGTGCTGTATCTTCAGAACCTCCCGCTTCTTCAGCGTAACTATTACCTGTTGTTGATGTAATAGCTGTTAAAAGACATACTGAACTTAATAATATCATCATTTTTTTTGGCATAATCATAACCTCTTTCTTTTATTTATTGATTGAAAATAATGTTTGTTTCACATCAGATGTTACTTTGTACATTTCGTTTTCTTGTGTATTTATATCAAACGTCACAAGATAAGAACGGATTGTATTGTCTTTTTGTAATGTAATCACGTATGTTACCGTTACAACATGTTCATGGAACGATATATCATAAAGTAACATATTGCGTAAAGTATCTGTTTGTTTGATAAAGGATAATCGTGTATTCGTATCTAAATAGGGTCTTAAACGCTCTTGGAACGTATTTTCATCATTAGACGACTGATAATACGCCGATAGAAAAAAACGGCTAAAAACGTCCGCTTTTTGCGTTTTAGAATGATTTGAAGATAGATTATCTACCGTTTTACGAAGAGATATAACCTCATCTGCTAATTTTTGATGTGTTTGTTGTGATAAATAAACAGTACAGCTCCCTAACAAACTAACCGTAGATAAAACAATCGCAACCACGCTCACAAAAGGAAAGGCTCTTTTTTCACGATAAATAGGCGTTTTAAAAGATGTTTTATCAGATTTTTTCACTTTAGGTGCAGCCTCTTTCTGTAATAGGTCTTCTAGTATCGACTCAATCGATTGGTCAAGAGGTAGTGAAAATTCATCTTCATAAAGGATATGCCCTTGTTTCAGCAAACGATATTGGCAATACCCAACGTCTTTACTATATACAAGACGCTGATGTTCTACTTCTAAATTATCTAATCCCTCATGAATTTCAAGAGGTTCTACTGGAAATATCGTATTTCGTGTATTAAAAAATTGAATAAGCAATCCTTTAGGTTTTTTCTTCATAAATGACATCGTTTTTTATCCTCCTATTCATTTGAAATAATAGATGTACTGATAATCTCTTCTCTTGTTTTTGTGAGTTGCCCTTTCTCATCAGTAGAATATGTTTCTTTTGCTTTTACTGATAAAACAGGACTATAAAAAGTAGTCATACCAAAATTAAACTCTTTAGATGTTAAGATATATTGACCATCTTTTTCACGAATGAAGAAAGTACCGTTAAATTTTTGTCCTTTGAAGCCTTTATGATAATAACCTAAAAAATCCAAACGATAGGTGTTTTCTTCTTTGACGTCTGGTTCTTTATAGTTTAATGCTTTAAAATAATTAACTTCTGCTTTATCTAAACCAAACCCTTTATATTGCACAGTGTAGCTATCTTCTGTAAACGTAAGCGTGGCTTCTTGTTTATCATCTTTGTATGTCCACGTACTATTAAATAAAATGTCTTTCGCAATCGAATCGTACAATACTGTTTTTTTAGCGTTTGTTTTTTCTTTTTCTTCAATCGCAATATCTCTAAATTTTTCATTAACATAATACGTTTCGCCATTACTCATATTGATAAAAATCGTTTCGTGATACTTTGTGTCTAAAGCAAACACAATATGTCCTTTTTCTTTTGACAGCAATTCAAGTGTTTTATTGTCTTTACTAAATTGGAATGTGCCACTACCAAACGCTGAACTAACAAATGTACTGTCATTAGATAAAGTGAATGTATCTTGATTGTCATTATCAGCATAGTAAGTGCCAGCATACAACACCTGTTTTTTCACATACTCTTGCTTACTTTCTTCTTTAGACACACCTGGTTTTTTTACCTGGTAAAATGTCATAAATATCATGATGATAGTAATGAATAAGACACTTGAAATAAGCAAGATAATTTTTCCTTTCGTGGATTTTATCCATTCTAAAAACATGTCAAACCTCCTTTATTTATTGCCTAATAATGCTTTTAAGTCATCTATTGATAGATGATGTATTTCAAGTAATTGTAAAACTTCTGTTGATTCTAAATCTCTAATCTCTTGTTCTAATTTTTCCTTTTCTTGTAACAGTTGACTTATTTTTTCTTCAACCGTCATGAACGCTTTCCGTTTTTGTTCTAGTTTTTTACTCATATTTTCTCCTATTCAAATTTTAAAGCAGGGACTGGGTCAAAATAATCAGACCAATACCCTTTTGAAAATCCTAAATGTAAATGAATACCCGTTGCTAATCCAGTAGCACCCATATTTCCAACTTGCGTACCAGCTGTAATGTGTTCACCTCGTGATACAGTTATAGTGGATAAATGCCAGTAATAACTATAAAAATCTTCAGAGTGTTTTACAATCACACCTAAACCACCCGCAGAATCAGGCTGTGCAAAAACAACTTCTCCGTCAGCCATTGTATAAATCGGAGCATTAGCCCGTCCGTCTTTATAAACTAAATCAACGCCATTATGCACATCGACATGCGTTTGTCCATTTCCTAAATCAATCTGTCTAGCTAAACCAAAAGGACTTGTAATAATAACTTCAGACATGTTATCTAATGGTTGACCTGATGTATTTACATTACCTGAAGATAACGTTAAATGTTGTGTGACTAGTAAAGCATAAAACATATTCCCGTAGTTATATCTCCAGTTATAACCTTTTTCAATAGCCAATGGATTAGGATAAGAGACTCTTGCACCTTTACTGTATTCATGAGCAAATGACACAGCTTCATCAAAACTATACGTTTTACTTCTATTGGCTAACCAGGTAATAAATCCTCCACCATAGTTATACGCTTGAATAGCAGATAATTCCCCCGTCCCATATTGTCTTGAAGCACTCAACATAGAGGCAAAATGTTTGACACCTTGTCTGATACTATCTTCAGGATTTGTAATATTTCCAATCCGTCCGTCAATGCTTTCACTTGATTGCATAATATCAGGAGAATAATCAGGATTTCCTCCAGTTTCTTCCCAAATAATCGCCAACAATGTATCTACATAATCTTCTATCCCTTGTTCTTTCGCATATTTTGTAACAAGCTCTCTCCATTGTGTGACCATTGGAGGAGGACTAATCAATTCACCTTTAATACTTCCTGAAGACTGTCCACCTATGGTATAACTCGTTTTTTGGAGATATTCAATATTAGGGAAATAAAAAGCAGGATTATAGACTTTCTGATGAAATGTATAATGAATAGTAAAGTCTTTTGAAGCAATTCCAAGAACATCAGATTGTGTCACCGTTTGATGTTGCTTTACATACACCTGTGATAACCCACTATATGTCAATACTCTATCTGCTTCTGTAACAGACACACTGTTTTCTGTAACAGAGGAAACAGTACCTGATTGACCAGAAAAAATAGATTTTTCTGATGATACAGCGATTGTCATCGTATCTAAAAATTTTTTTTGATTATTCTTTGGTGTATAACCAAAACGTTCAGACACACGTATTTTTTCTTGAGGGTCATCAAATGGACTTCTAAAACGCACATAAGCTACATATTGCCCTATATGTTTTTGCGCCGTTAATCGATCTTTATCTGTTTTGGTTAATAATGTGGTATCTTCTTCTAATAAAGCAGATAATGTTTTAATCGTGATATTGATTTCTGTTATCGTACGATTAACCGTCACCGTTTCTTTATGAGTGTTTCCGTCTTTATCAATGGTTGTTTTCGTTTGTTTAACGGTCTCAACACGTTTTTGTGTATCTGTATGCACTAATTTATCGTGAATACGATTGACTTCATCTTTAACATTTTTTCCGCCTAACAACCCATTGATAATATCATCAAACTTGTATTTATCGTATTTCACATCAAAGAATGATAAGAAAGTATCTGTATCTGTAATAATGTTTAAGTGATTGACATTGGCAAGCTGTCCATTGATTTTTACTTGTACAAGGTCTTCCGTGTTCCTTTTTGCTTCTTCTACTTTTCTTTTAATCAATAAAGTTTTATCCGTATCCAATTCAGTAATATATGTATACATCGCTGTTAAATCATCTTCATTTTGTTTAATCGTAAAAGACGGAATAATCGAGGAAATAGATAAGACAACGCTGACAACAACAATCGCTGGAATCATCAGTGGAATATTTGTCACCATTGTTTTCACAAGAGCTGTAATGATTCGTACAAGACCTTTTATACTTTCTGTGGCGACTTTCATCGATAATTGACGTAATTTTTGTTTTGACTTTTTCTTAAACAGCTTTTGAATACCGCTTGTGTTTTTTCTCTTTTTTATCCCAAGTTGGCGTTTTGAGCTTTTAGCGACATTGTGTCGCTTTTGACGAATGGTGACTACTGACCCATTCTTTTGATAAGCTATTGGTTTTTGTGCAACAAACGGTTTCTTAAAGAGTCTATTTTTTATCTGATGTGTCACATTGGCTGTTCGCCTTTTAATCGTGAAAACTCTTTGTCTATTTGTTTTTGTTTCTTCCTCTTCAGAGGACAACAAAATATCTTCTGTTGCTTTTTTGATGTACCGTTTCTTGAATTGGACACGTCGACTAGAAGCGAGTTGTTTTTTACGGTCACTTTTAATCAGTTGTTTACCCTCAACGGTTTTCTTACGAGCATATCGTTTCCAATCTGTTGTCATAACGACTCCTGAATTTTCGTTGACATGATTTTATAGAGTTGCGTGTTTTTCGGAAACCTGTCATAGAAAGGAATAATGCCTTTACCGGCAAACAATAACCCTGACCCCTCTTCAGAACCAGTAATATATTCTTCCTGTTCTGGAGAAATATGTAACAATCGTACTAGTTCATCTCTATCACTTGTTGCTTGGTTTAACATAATAATAAAATCACTGTTTGATAACATACGTCTTGCCAAGTCAGATAATAAAAGCGTCTCTACATTTTGAGTCATACCCGTTGGGATAGCTCCCCATTTACGTGCTCTTGACCATAATTCAAAAAAATATACCGCAACATGTTCATTGGAAAACAATAGTTGCATTTCATCAATATAGACATAAGTACGAATACCTTTTGCACGGTTAATGGTAATTCTATTCCATATCTGATCCAGCACAATCACCATACCTAAAGAGCGTAATTGTTTTCCTAAATCTTTAATATCGTACACAATAAACGGAGATTTTGTATTCACATTGGTTTCATGTGCAAAAAGACTTAAACTTCCTTTTGTATATGGTTCCAATGAAATAGATAAATCTTTAGACACTTGTTCAGACTGTGTGTGTAGCACATTAAAAAAGTCTACTAAGGTTGGTGTTCTATCTGTCACACTTTGATACACTTGTCGACATGTTCTATCTAAAATACCTCGCTGAACAGCTTCCAACCCATTTTTCCCACCTAAAAGCAACTCAAAAAGCGATAGTAAAAAGTCTGTCTTATGTAAAATAGGGTCTTCTCCATTTCCGTAATCGTCTGATAAAATATCAAAGGGATTAATATAATTGGTTGACCCAGCAGAAATTTTGACAATTTCACCATTAAAATGTTCTGCTAATATAGAATATTCACGCTCTGGGTCAATCACAATAATTTCAGCTTCAGGATTTTTCAAAACAGCGTTGATAATCTCTCTTTTTGACGTAAAGGATTTCCCACTACCTGGTGTCCCTAAAATAAACCCATTCGGAGCTTTCAATTTCGTTCTGTCAAAGGTAATAATGTTTTCAGTTGTTGCATTCACACCATAGTAAGTACCATTTGCGTCCATGATTTCTTGTGCTGTAAATGGTACAAAAACAGCAGTACTAGCAGTTGTCAGTGTTCGCTGTATTGGTACATTATTTTTCCCAATCAATAAACTAGAAGACAACCCTTGTTCTTGTAAATAATGTAAACGCTCAAAGACACAACTGTTAGAACGCCCAACAGAGAAAACACGCTCAACATAATCATCTAATGTTTCCTGATTTTCAGCATAAACAAATACAGAAAAGGTAACATTCGTTAATTTTTGATTTTTTTCTTTTAAATCTGTCTTTAGTATTTCTGCTTCTTCTAAACTTTCTTTTAAATTTTGTGAGACGATTTCCGGGTCATAACCACTTCTTAATGCTCTTTGTTGTTCATTAATTTTTTGTTGTTCCATGAAACCAATTCTCGATTTCACAAAGTCTAATGACTCCTCTTTTGTACGATTATCAATATGTATTGTAATCGTCATATTGATTGGAATAGCTGTTAAATCGGCTATCATACCGTCTGTTAAGTCCGTTGGATAATCCCTTAACAACAATACCGATCCTATAAAATCACCAAACTCAAATTGACTTTTTGATTTCTTAAAATTTAACGACATTGGGGCAATCGCTGAATGCGTTGTTAATCCACTGTAACGTAAATCATCATAGGTAAATAAAAATTGTTTTTCAGGTCGTAATTGTTCATGCATGACACTTAGTCGTTCAAGACCATTGAGAGCCTTAGGTTCAGTGCCTAGTTTTTTTAATTGTTGCATAAGATTATACTCAATCCGTTTTAAAACAGTTTGAGCATGTTGTAAATCACTCGCCTTGTGAGAAAAGGTTAAATATTTTGCTTTAAAAAAACTATGCTGTCCACTTTTGACTTTTTCTAAAAGCATGTCATTCATTTCATCTCGATATACTTGTAACATATCGTCTTTTGCAGGAATCAGTACACTTTTTTGAAAGGCTTCTAAATCTATTTTTCGATTAAGAACAGTTAATTGAAGATGTGTATTATTATCTGCTACGTTGAGTAAATCACAATATTTTGAAAAAACATTAATTTGTTCATCGTCATCAGCCATGGAGTAATTCACGTCAGAAAAGAAAAGTGTTTTTGAAAATAAACCTGGTTCAATCTCACAAATACCGTCTTCATACATCGCTAGATACCCTATGCTATCTTGTGAGGTTTTTGGCGGAGCATTCTTTCTTTGACGCTTTGCACGTACCTTTTTTTGTTTATTTAGTTTTTGCGACACGGTGTCGCTTTTCTTATGTTTGCCTAACATATATCCTCCTTATTCAACATATTCAATCCGTTTTTCTTTTTTCTTATTTATTTCTAAAGATGTTGTTTGATACAGACGAATTGACTTTTGTAAATACCAGTTACGCACAATTTTAAAATATGTTTCCGCATTTAAATTGCCTTTTGTAAACCACCCAATATAAAAAACAGGAATGTTTAACAAAATAATGATGTAACTTGTATGACTAATATGCCAATGAAACACAAATGTAAACAACAAACCAGTACCTATGCTTAACACAACAGAAATAAAACTACACAGCAACTGTCTTAAACTCATGTTAAAAATAATTTTCTCTTTATATTCTTGAATATCTTTTAATACAGTGACTTCTATTGCCATAAAACCCTCCTTACTTACATTGCTCCAACGATAGCTTTTGATAATTGTTGTGTTTTCATCAATGCAAAAATCAACAGAAAACTAAATCCTGCTACCGTTCCTATCGTATTCCAAACGTCTAACTGACTAGCATTTAATAAACCTTGTGCAATAAATAACGGATACATCAACATCACCAAATAAATCACGGTGCCATGAATACAACCTGAGGCAAATAATTTTAAGAAATTTTTTGCGATACTACTATGTTCCTGGTTTGGCATGGTAGCAATCGGAATTGGTGAAAAAGCAAATAAAACATATAGTTCAATCATACGTGCAAGCAATAAGACATGTGCGATGACTGTGCTAATAATCGTTAAAATCAGTACTAATAACATAATGATAAACAAAACAAGTTGTTCAAAAAAACCAGATTTTGAAATTGGTTCCATTAACTTATCAATACTTACTGTATTTTGTCCAACCGCAGACGCAAATTCTACTTTTGCTATTTCACCAACTAAAAAAATAGATACTTCCGAAATAGCTTTTAAAATAAGACTAATACTATCCATAGCAATTTTACATAACACTAACTTGACTAGTGTCATACCGGTTGTTTGAAAGCCAAATTGCGAGCCTCCCATTTGCTCTACCTTATAAGCAATACGTTGCATTTCAAGCAAGAAAAACAAACCTAAAATTGAATAGCCAACTGGTAATGTAACAGTCGTCATAATCGATTCAACAAACTTATAAACATTTGGTGCATAGTCTGTAAAACTTAACGTTAATTTTGAATCTGAAGAAAAAGAGGTAATCATCTTAAAAATCAATTCAATAATACCTCTTATTGCTTTATCCAATAAAAAACACCTCCTAAAGAAAAAGCGACATCGTGTCGCTTTTTCATCATTTAGCAATCCACAACATAAGCATTAAAAAAAGTGTTTGATGATGTGAAGTCCTGTCTCTGTTGTTGCACTTGAGTTTGTTTGTAAACTATTAAATAACAAGGCTGCTCCTAAAATAACCAAAGCTCCAGCGATTTGCCAAATCCCCGTTTGTATTTGAGGTCCATTTTTATCTCTTAGTCCACCAGCTAAAATAATCGCTCCAAAAAGTAACCAAAGACCACCTCCAAGCGTAACAGCGTCAATAATAAGTTTTATAACTTGTCCTAATAAATCCATACTTACCTCCTTACAAAAAAACGACACAGTGTCGCTTTTTATCTTTTTAATGCTCAAACTGTATCATGGATAAATCGACAGATTCATCAATGACTAATCGTCCTAATTCATTCTCAATAGGATTATATGTAAACCACTTCGTATCATCTACACTTCCTAATTCCTGATAAAACGGGTGTTTTGTCGCATTGTATTTATCTGATAGAAACGGTCTAACACCTCTTAAAACATAAATGGCTTTATCTCCAGAAAGACGTGCCACTTCGTCAGGCTCTAATAAAGAACGTCCCATTTTTTTATTTTGTTTTGACCACGACCCATTTGTTCCTTTCGTTTCACTTGTATCTGTCGTATAAATCGTTTGCTTTCCTAGTATTTCTTTTGATACATATTTGTGTGTACTTGATTCCATACCTCCCAAATATAAAAAGCTATCGCAATTCCCTACAATGGTTTCCCAACTATCTTTATATAACGTTTTTAGCTGTGTTAAATTTTGTAAAATAATATTTGTAGAAATCCCACGACTTCGCAAAGTTGCAATTTTTTTATCATAATCAGGGATTCTTCCGCCGTTTGCAAACTCGTCTTGTAAACAAATAACGTTGTATGGCAACGTCCCTCGATACACTGTATCGGCTTTATGAACCAATGTGTCAAATAGCTGCTGATACAACATACTAGAAATGAAACTATAACTGGTGTCTGTGTCTGGTAAAATAATATATAAAACCGTAGGTTCATCACCTATTTTATCTAATTCAAGTGTATCATGTGACATTAGTGACGCAATACTCGGTATATCAAACGGTGCTAAACGTACACCAGCCGAAATCAAAATACTCTTTTGTGTTTTTCCAGTGGCTTGCTTAAACAGCTTATATTGCTTCACAGCAAAACTACTCTCATTTTTTAAAGCCAATTCCTCAAACAAAATATCAACCGCACTCACATAATCCTCAACATCTTCTCGAACCTCGATTGAACGAATTAAATTGATGACTTGAGGGAAATGACGTTCTTCAGGTAATGCTTCTTCTAATAAATAGCCAATCAATGCCATATAAAGCGATGTTTCAGCTTTATCAAAAAACTCATCTCCACCTTTTTTATCTGGATTGGCTGTGTTTTGCATAAAGTTTGTCACTACTTTTAAAATATCGTCTTCTGTTTTGATATAGTATAAAGGATTATAATAATCACTGTTTTCTCTATCTACTAAATTCAAAACACGTATTTTATGTGTTTGACTCATAATGTATCCTGTATCTTTTAAAATCAATCCTTTTGTGTCAGAAACAACATAAGAACCGTATTTTTGAAGTAGGTTAGGTGTCACAAAGGAAAAGGTTTTCCCACTACCTGCTCCACCAATCACGCAAACATTTTTATTTCGAGTGTATTTAAATATTTTGTGTCTAGGTGCCATACTAAGCTGTTCTGTTTCTGTGAAAATAATATTATTATCAAACTGTTTATCAATAAAAGGTTTAATATCTTTACGTGTACCCCACTTAGCAGAACCAAATTCTTCTCCATGACGGTACACTCTGTCATCAAACGCAATATACAAGGCAAATAAGCCTGTAAAAAGAAGCACACAACAAAAGCCAATCAGTGACGCAAAAGAAAAAGAAAAATGAAAAAGTGGATTAAGAGCACGGTGTGTATGCTTTAATAGATATTGTAGTTTTTCTAAAAACGTACCTGTTCCTTGTTCATACAATAGCACACATCTATGAACAATATACGCACATAACAGACCAAAAAGACCTACAAATAATATACGTTCTTGTTTATTTTTCATGGGATACTGTTTTCTCCTTTAGATGTTTTTGTCCTTTTTCGTTATTTCTTTCTTTTGCTTTTTCACTTGCTTCTTTCACTTTTTCAGATAAAGGCTTTTCTTTATCTATTGGTCTATCAGATTGACTAAAGGCAATAGCTGTTTTTTCCATAGCATGTTTGACACGTTCCACATCTTGTCCTTTAAACCAAACATGATAATTTCCTGTTGTTTTATCTTTTGCGATACTAAAATCAACACCTAATTTATTTAAATGACGTTTAAAAGAGACTAAATCTGTTTTGTTAATATCCACATGTTCTAACTGTCGTCCATGTAAATTTAATTTTTTCATTGTCTGTTTTCCATAAACAATCTGTTGCCGTTTTTCTCTTTTATATTTCGGACTAGTCAAAGGGCGAATAGAGTATAAAATGGCTTTTGAGAGTAGTTTTGCAGAAAGTTTACCGCTTCGTAATACAAATTCAACAGCTCTTTCATCTGACAAAAACATCACCTCCTAAAAAATAAAGGTTAAAAATCATACAACCAAAATAAAAAAGCGACACCGTGTCGCTTTATCTTTCAATATCAATTTTATTTTTTGTTTAGCACCGTTTGTGATGACTAATCAACTCTTCTTTCTAACGGCACTAACATGTTTTTTAATCGCAAGAACCTTAAAATAATAAATATACTAATGACGAATGTATGTAATATAAGTATTATTATTAAAAACAATGATACATTCAATATGCCTACACCTATTGATACTAAAGGAACTATCAATAAAAAGATTAGAAAAAATATCGCTATCAATGGTGTACTTGCTATTCCATGTATAATTAAAGAAACTGTATATCTATCCATATACTCACCTATACGAAGCAGAACTTGGTAATCCTACTGCAAAATACCTTACTCTTTTAATGAATTTATTTTTTATATTATATCATAATGAACGATATACTCACAACTTATACATAGATGATGTCATCTAAATAGCGACACGGTGTCGCTTTATCTTTCGATATTGATTTTGTTATCATGTTGGGTTTCGTTTTTGTTGAGTATCGTTGCTTTTTGTTGTGCAATGTTTAGTTGTTCTTCTAAAGTCTTCACGTCTCTTTTTTCATAACCCTTAATTTTTTTACCATGATAGTAGACTGTCTCAACATCATTTCTTTCAATTTTTAAACCAGATAATGCAGAATATATTTTATCAATATCATGGTTAAAATAATCCGCAACAGCAAACATTGTTACTGACCATTTCAAACGACTAAGCAATTCATTATGCACATGACAATATTTTTTATAAAAAGCATTTAATTCATCAACACTTTTATTCGTTTGTATCAATGTACCACCTAAACCCAAATCACCTTGCTCAAATACATGACACACTAAATAATCTTTTTCTTTACCAATCATGTTAAAAACATGGTTTTCATCTAATGGAAAAGAAAAATTATCAAATGTCATAAATCCATTTTCATCTATTTTTTTAGGATTTGCTAGTCTGATTCCCATTTTTTGCATATCGAATAACTCCTAACAAAAAAGTCTATTCAATGTGATAAACTTTTCCATTTAATTCTCTTTCTTTCTCAATTTTCTATGATTGATAATGTATATGATACAACAGATTGACTAAAAATTGTTTGCTAGATACAAAAGACCTTTAAGAATAAGATACCCAAACCATATAATCGCAATCGGTAACACAAACGCTGTTATTTGTCCACTAAATGTAGCTGTTATAAAATAAATAAGTGACACAAATACAATCACTACAGCCAAAAAATATATAAATAATTTTAAAAATATTCTATCTTTCATAGTTAATATACTTCCTAGTAAAAAAAGCGACACGATGTCGCTTTTTTACTCCTTATGATAATTTTTCTTTATCGTTTAATCTATCCATTTGTCTTGTTTTCACTTGTAAAAATAAAACAATACCACATAATACAAAGGCTAAACCAATTAAAACCAATGCAAATAAATCATCTTCACCTGTTTTTGGTAATTTAGCTTTCTCAACAATCGTAAAGGATTGTTGCTCATCTTTGTTATTTGTATGCTCTGAAATTAATTTCCCAACATTACCGTTTTCATCAACTTCAAAAACTTGTTCTAAAATAGTATATTTTCCTACTGGTAATTTAGATACATCAATAGTATCTAATGTGATTGCAACTTCTCCGTCACCATTTAATTCTACAACTTTTTCAACTGGTTTCACAACCATGTCATCAGTACCATACTTCACTAACCAAGCTAATACAATCACTTTACCATGTTTAAATTGTTTGTATGTTAGCGTATCAACAAGTTCTTGTTTTTCGCCTACTGTCATTTGTTTTTGACCACCGATTTTAGCGATTGTACCGATTGTTGGTTCTAATACTGTCACTGTTTGATGTTTATTTGTTAAATCAAAGTGTACCGCAACTTTTTCACCGTCTCTGTATAACTCTTCACCAAAAACAGTATCTCCAACATGTTTGACTGGTACATTAAAGAAGAATACTTCTTCATGTTGAATGGCTTTAGCTGTAAACATACGTTTTTGTGTTGCTAAAACCTCTCCTTTTGACGTATACATCGTAGCAACAGCTTCATACTCCTTACCAGGTACTAAACTATCAAAACGTGCCACTTCTTTGATTTTTTCATGTTTATAAACTACTTTTCCACCGTCAAGAGCGGTTGCTTCTGTGACAATAGACGGAATACGTTCATTTTCAATACGCAACATATTGGTTGCATTGCTGATACCATTCACTTCAAAGAAATGTTTCATCGCATTTAAGAAATAACCAGCAGGTGCTTTTGTTTCTTGTGTGTAGTATTTACCAAACTCTAAATTTTTAAAGCTCAATAAACCTTTGTCATCAGATGTAAATAACCCAACTTCACGTTCTGAACCGTCCGATAAAATAGATACTAATTTAAACTCTGCTTTCGCAAGAGGTTCTTTACTAGAAGAATCCACTTTAACAAAGCTGTATTCTCCACGTTTCAATGCATTTTTGATTGTCACAATTTCACTAGAAATTTTACCTGTATCACTCATCTTACCAGGTGTCACTTGGAATTTTTCTTCGTTTAATGTGTATGCTTGAGATGTTGAGATTTCTTTTGCATATACTTTCATTTGTGACGGGATATTGTCGAAAGTGATACTTGATGTGCCAGTCACTTCTTTTAGACCAATTAACGTATCTTTTGGCAATGTCACATTATTTTCTGTGTAATCTTCAGCAGAAAATAACCCAATCGTTGCTTTTGCCTCGTGTCCTTTTTCAGACGTTTCAAACTCTTTTGTGACGTTAACAGTTAATGATTGACGTGTATTATAAACACTTAAAGACTCGATACTAACTTCTTGTGCTGGGTCTTCTGCTGTTAAGGTTACTGTATGAACCGTATTGTCTTTGACATAGCCGTTTGGAGCTGTTAATTCCACTACTTCATAAGTACCAAGTGGCAATTCTGCTGTCTTTAAGACTTCTCCGTCAACAGTTGTTAACTCGAATTGTGCTTGTGTTGCTGTATTTGTAAATCTAAATGTAGCCCCACCTAAAAGTACACTATCGGTTTCAGCTAAGTAAACACCATTTTCTAACTTGTTCCAAGCTGTGATTTTAAAACCACGTTTAGATAGCCAAATTTGACCTTTTTGTTTGGTGTTTTGTACAGTGACTGTCACTGTTGTTTCTTTTCCGTTGATGACAACTGGAATGGCTTTTTTAGATAACACATAACCAGTTGGTGCTTTTACTTCTTTGATGAGATAAGAACCCACTGGTAATTTTTCTGGTAGGATAATCATACCAGTTGAATCAGTCACAAACGTATCTGTACCATTCATAGAAATAGGTTGATCATCTTTATAAACTTGAAAAGATACACCAGCAACAGCGATTGTTTCTTGCGTTTCAGCGTCTACTTTGACAATTTTTAATAAAGAACCTTTTTTCACGTTTGTTGCGGTTAGGGTTGCTGTTTTATCCGCTTCAACAGTGACAGATAATGTTTGAGGGTTTAATTCATAGCCTGTTTTCGCTAAGACTTCTCTAACATCGTATTCTTTTACAGCTAAATCTCTAAATTCAGCAATCCCTTGTTCGTTCGTTAATGCAACTTTTAATTCTTTGGTACCACCTTTTTCAAATAATGCAAATTCGACACCTTGTAGTGCTTCGCCCGTTTGAGCGTCTGTTTTCACAATGCGAATATGCCCTTTTCGTTCTTCAACATTTAACTTAAATATTCCTCTTAAAAAATTCGGGTCTTTAAATGCCACAACGGTTTGTGACCCATTTGATGTTAACAAAAGACTAGTTTTCATAAATCTTCCTAATTTTCTGTTAAAAGATGACACCGTTGTATTTGTTGCTTGTTCAGTAGCTGTAATCGTCAGAGTATTTCCATTTTTTGAAAATTCCCAACCGTCTTTATTAGTAAAGTCTAAATATTGTAAGTTGCCATAAGTATCAGTTAATGTACGACTTTCACCAGGTTTTAAAGTAATAGTATCTCCAGCAAAAGAAAAAGTACCTATAACGTGTGCGTCAACTTCTGATATAAATGTATCCACATCAGCCGAATCAACTTGACTAGACATTCTATCAAAATCATACCCTAACGCTTTATAAATCGCTCCTTGCACTTTCACATACTGTGTTAAGGAATGGTCATCGCTCATATCCCAACCCCAGAAAATAATACTTTTGATTTTTTCAACTTGTCCTTGAGTCAGAGTGTTTCCTTGGCTATCATGAATTTCACCTTGTGAAAAAGAGCCAGTATTGTAGACACGTCCATTGTCCACGATTGTTCGTGGGTCAACACAAAAGACAATCTCTCCGTCTGCATAAATAAATCCCATTCTGTCTTGAAACGTTTGCCCGTCTTTTGTCACATTAGACACAACGTCTGATAATTCCCCAACGGTTACTGTTGGATTTTCAGAAATGGCATAAAGAACAGGTTGCTTGACAAATGGTAACACATAACTAAACAGTAATGTGATGACCATGCATATCTTTTTAAATGATTTGTTTTTTAACATGTTACCTCTCCTAAAAATAAAAAAACCTTATCAAACTGATAAAGTTAATCACTCATTTATTTAGTTGTAACAATATACCATCCATACAACCCCTCGATTACTAGGATAAGAACCATACCCAACACGACTATAAGCAAGCAAAACTTCATCAGGTAAATTTTCAGCATAAGCAACTGCTTCTTCTTCTGTCATGAATACTTTTTCATAAGAACTTCTTGGTACCCAAACTTGACCATGAATTTTTAATGGCTCATTTTCTGAACTAGGTTTAGGTTGTTCTACCTTTGGTTGTTCCACTTTCGGTTGTGGTTGTGGTGCTGGTGTACTTGGTTTTGGTTGCTCCTGTGGTTGAGGTTGTTCTGGTTTTGATGATGAAGTAGGAACGTTTTGTGCCACATGAACGGATTGATTAGCGGTATTGTCTTGCGGAGATGTTACTGAAACAGTTGCTTCTTTTTCTTTCTTCGCAACAACTTCTTTTTTCTTTTCCTCAACGGTTTGTTTCAACTGTGATAGTTTTTCTTGATACGCTTGTTTCACACTTGTATCTGTGATTGTTTCTATTTCTTTTTCTAAAGAAGATAAATCCGTATCTGCTTTAATATCTTGTTTTAAAGCTGTTTCAATTTTGTCTTTTACTGCTTTTTCTTTCTCCTTATTTTTATCTTCAGCTTTAGCTTTTACAGTTGTCGTTGTTGTCAATGTTAAAGCTGTTTTCGTTACTTGTGTTGGTTTTCCTTGCGTCAATGCAACAGGTATAGCAACAGCTGTTAATAACAAGACAGCACTCACACTTAACACAACAACTTTTCTCTCTTTTACAATCGTTAACGCTTTTTCTTTCAATTCATTCATTTTCATAATAGACACATTTCCTTTCTTTTTTTCATCATTTTTTTGTGTATATTGTACTATAAAATCCGCTTAAAATAAAGATTTTTAAGGCGGTTCTCGTGTCTTTTGACACAAAATGATATAAAGCATTTGAGACACAACACAAAACATTTTTTCTCTCCTTTCCAAACAAAAAAAGCCACTTGAAAAAGTGGCTAAATAAATAGAATCAATCATTCATATGTTTATATTCTTTTTTTCTAATAATAATAAATAAGATTAACGATATTAAAACAATAATTGTTTTAATATCAAAGGAAATAATATTTTGCCAGTTTATTATTACAACCCCCACAAATCCTAAAATACATAATACTACCCAACAAATTCTAAAAAATTTTTCCATATTAGACACCTGTATCAATTATATTTGTATCTGTTCCAACAAAACCAGAATAATCAGAATTTAGAAATCGTTCTGTAACCATTTTAATTTGTTTATAATCTTTTCTTGTCCACATTGTAATAATAAGATATTCTCCAGGACGTGGTTTAGATAATGCAGCTTTAATAGACTCTATACCAAATCCAACTGTCAAAGGAATCCCAACAACTGGTAATGCAGATAATGCAGCTTTTAAAGTACCGCTACCTGAACTGCCTGCACTACGAGTTGTTCTAACAGTAACATTATACATCCAGTTTCCATCCCATATAACTGATCTATCTTCATAAATAGGTTTAATTTCAATCACTAGTTGACCATCAACAAAAATGTTTTTATTACTATCTATATAAACATATCTTGTAATACCATCTGAACTCGTATAATAATATCCATTTTCAGTAAGTGAACTCGTAATTTCTTCTGCATAAACTACTCCACTTGACACAGTAGGAACAATCGCTCCACCAAAAGACACACCAACCAAACCTAACACTACTAATTTTTTTAAATTTTTTCTCATGTTAATCTTCTCCTTTTTTGTTAATGTTCTTACTTTAAAGATTTTCTAATGAAAAGCTATACTGTGTACATTGGATTCACCTGTTTCTTTTTAATATGTTTTTCTTTTACAAACATATTATAAAACTTTTTCTCTTTATTGTAAACACTACCAAATATTGTAAAACAAGGTTTTTTGTTTATTTATACAGTTTTTTGAATAAATAAAAAAACATTTGTTTCAAACACTTGTTTTCAAAAATGGCTTTCATACAAAATACTGTATAAATATTTTTTTGATTTTTTTAATAAGTTCACTTACAAACTAAAGGGCTATAACAGTTCCATGAAATTGTTTTGCAACTGCTTCAGCAGACAAAAAATTGTTATATATTTTTGCTTTATATCTCCGTGAATGGAACACATGCGTATACCATTCTTTATAGCCAAAAGAGTATTCTGTATGCTTTCTTTTTCCTGCATAAAACTTAGTATCTACTTTTACAATATACTCTTGATGAAGCATTGGCTTTGTTTTCTCATATAAAGGAATATGTAAATATTCGCATAAATCTAATAGCTTTTTATCAGATAAATAATGTTCACTTAAAGAAAACTTTTCTAAAGTTTGAGGACACCAACCTAAAATTTTAGATAAACAACGCTTGTTGATACCTCTTTGTTCTATTTTGTTTAAAACACGTAAACGTAACTCTTCTCGATTTAACATGCTTTCTCAGTATTCCTTTCTAAGACTAAAAAGCGACATCGTGTCGTTTTTTAGTCTTTCTCTAATGTCTGTTTAAATTGTTTGAACGATTGAATCAAATACTCTTTAAAGGTATGCATATCTTCAATCCGTTTTTCTTTCCAAAAAATATCATTTGAAAAATCTATCTTTTCATATAATGCATATAATGTATTTGTGCTATATAAATCCTTTTCTTTTAGTGGATAGTAATTTAAGTACGATTGATTTTTTTCTGAATTTATAGATAAAACATACATGATATAATTTTTGTTTCCATTGTAATCTTCGACAACAAGAAAAATATGATTTACTTTAGGTTTGTCTCCATAGAAAAATAAAATTTTTGTAGGTTGTGGTGAAATGTTTGGAATATCTTTTATTCCAGTATCAATATTTACTAGATTGACAAATATACCATTTTTTTCTTGTTTGTTAGTCGTGAGTAATGATTCTAGCACCAAACTTTTTTTATTATCGTCTAAAGGTATGATTGTACCAATAAAAATCTCTTTATATGCTCCAGATATATTAGATGTTATATTTGACACATTCAATCCATGTGTTGGGAAAAAACTATTTTCTTTTGTTAAAAATATAGCTTCTTTTGTGGGCTGTATGTCAGTCATATCAACTGGAGAAAATTTAAAGGTATATAAAATACCAACAACAGCCAATAGTATAGAAATAAACAATGAAGAAAACGATAAAACATTGGAGAACGTAGAGTTTTCAAACCATATAAAATACTGAGATACCCTTTTTTCTAACATACCAATAGAAAAAATAATCCAAAAGAAAAAAGTGAAACCAATCATCAAGAATAAACTTAAAGAAATATCTTTAGTTTCCAAATAAACACATAAAGAAAATGGGAGTAACAAAATAAAAGTATACATTAACGTTCTAATTTGTTTCAAAATATTTCTCCTTAAATATACTTTTTATTGATTATATCATTTTTTCTTTATCTTGCTCATGTATACTTGTACTTTTTCTGTCATATAGTAAAATAACCGCAAAACCAATAGGAACATATATTGCCATCATATTGCCTAAAGCATAAATAAGAGCTATATTTATATCATACCTATCAAAAAAACAACTTATTTGAGTACCGAAAATCAATATATTCACAAAAAATAAACTAAATAATATCGTACAAACTAAACGATTTTTTATTTCTATTTTCATTTTATAGTTGCTCCTTTTTATAAAACAAAAAAAAGCGACACCGTGTCGCTTTTTTCGTCTTTATTTAATCACAATAAATGGTGTTCCTAATGCTCTATCGTCTGAATCCCAACTTTGATGTGCCCAAATGTAATGTACATCATATTTTTTCACTTGTTTGTAAGAGATAGGGTTATACACTGTTGTTTGTCCTTCTTCATCATATCCTGTCAAAATGATAGCGTGACTTGAACCAGGTGTAAACTCTTGACCAGAAACGGCTGCATAAACCAAATGCCCTTGTTTCAATGCCTCTTTTACATCTTCAACAGTTCTTAATACTTCAGCAGTTAATCCAAAATGAGCACTTGCTAAAGCAACACCTTTACCAGATGTTCCAACAAATCGTCTGTTAAATTCACTTGTGCTATTGTATAGATAATCTGCTACCTCTATTGGAGAAACAGATGTTCCTTTTAATTCAGTGAAAATACTCGCTAAAGCTGTTGGTACACAACCCGTGCTGCCGATTGTGTAATTGCCATACACACGACTACTATAAGGTGCGTTATCTTGTGTATAACGTACTAAATTTCTTGGTTGTGCGATTGTTGGTTTTGTTGGTTGTTCTACTTTAGGAGCAACTGGTTCTTCTTTTGGTGCCACTGGCTGTGGTGCAGAAACAATCGGTTGTGGTTCTGGTGTTTCTACTGGTTGTGCGTCAACCGGAGATTCCACTTTTGGTGTTTCTTCAACACTTGGTTGTGCCTCTTCTTTTGGTTGTTCCACTTTAGGAGCAACCACTGGTTCTTCTTTTGGTGCTACTGGTTCTGGTGTAGGAGCAATCGGTTGTGGTTCTGGTGTTTCTGCTGGTTTTGCATCCACTGGAGTGTCTGCTTTTGGTGTTTCTTCAACAGTAGGTTGCTCCACTTTTGGTTGCCCCTGTGGTTTAGGTTGCTCTTTTTCTTTTTCAATACTTGGTTGACGTTCAGTTGTTGTGAGCGACACTGTGTCGTGTTTTTCAGGTGACGTCACACTAACTGGCAATTCATCAATTACTACTTTTTCAATATCATAGCGAATCGTAATGGTAACAGGTCTGCCATTGATTTCTTCATGTAAAGTTAACGTTTCTCTGACAGTACTTGTTTTTGGTAGTAGGCGTGTTGTTGCTTTTTCTAATTCTACGTCTAACCGTTCTTCAGTATTTGCTTTTATAAAAGGTATTCGCACATGTAATACTTCGTTTTTATCTGTTTTAACAGATACAACAATATTTTTAATATCTTTTGTAGAAGAAACCACTAATACTGGTTTATCTTCTCTTGTTTCTAATGTTGCTTTGACATATTTTTCTTCTTGTTGTGTATTCACTGTTTCAGCGAAGACAGTTGTCACTTGTTGATATTGTGACAATAATAATGTACTTAATAATAGTCCACTTAATTTTAATTTTTTGTTCATATTTTTGTCTCCTTTCTACGCTCATTATATCGTTTTTTTTTTTTTTTTCAATCATTTTTACCGTTATATATGATTTTATGATTTTTTATCATATTTTCATTTTTTTATAGGAAATGATATATTATTCTAATATAGTCAACTAATAATGTACTATTTACATCGTATTCTATATGATGATAATCAACACGAATAGCGGTTTTTTTAAATAATCTTTTCATGCTGAAAACAGATACGCTTCTTTGCGTTGAATATCTTTTTGATTGATAATGCGTAGTGTATTCTTAATACATACAGACAAGTCATCGACTTGTTCATCTGTCATTTATTTGAATATTTTATAGTTTTTTATAGCCACTTACCTTGTTTAACAGTTATTCAATATATTAGTTATATAAATACTTATTTTTGATGTATAATAAATCCCCTACTGGCATACTTTCCAATAAGGGATTGATATTATTCTTTTATTAACGTAACAAAAATTTCAGAATGTTCGTTTGCTTCTGCTTCAATAGTATGTTCACCATTAAAGGTTAGTGCTGTACCCGGAGTCAACAAATGTTCTTCTTGTCTGTCTAGTAAAACCGTAACCGCTCCTTTCACAATAACAAAAACAATTTGATGTCCGATATGGTTATGTCTGTTAATTTTTTCTGATTTTGCCAATACTTTTTTGACTGTTTTGAATGTATCAAACGAAAAGCATACACCCGCTTGATTGGCTATGTTTCCTATTGTCATGATTTTTCCTTCTTTCTACTACAAATTGCAATGTACATTAAGTCTTTTTTTGTCTTATTAAAAAATTTAAACATATTTAAAAACATTGGTCGATTTTCCGATTTAAGCAATCCATTTTTAAGAATGTTCATCGTATTAAAAAATCCCTCGTCTTTTATCATTCCCGTAGGCGTCATCAAAGACATTTGACCGTGTATTTCTTGGCTTTCAAAGCCTATTTCTTGAAACAGATGTAGCCAATCATCACGGTGCATTGGATGAACATTGACATGTATCGTTTCACGTAAAGTATCAATAGTGTTCTCTAATGTATCGCTAAAGAATGTAATATCATGTGTCAGTAGAATACCATTTGGTTTCAAAACACGGTAATACTCTTTAATGGCTTTTTCTTTAGCATTTTTAGACAGCATAGTCAGCATTGCTTCATTGATGACAATATCGAATGAATTGTCATCAAATGGTAAATGCATTGCGTTACCTTGTTGAACAGTAATATACTCTTCTAGTTGATTTGTTTTAATATTTTGTTTTGCTTGTTCAAGTGCATTTTTGTCTAAATCAATACCAGTAATATGACATTGGTATGTTTTAACAAGTTCAATAGATGTTGTACACATATTGCAACCAACTTCTAGCACTTTTTTCTCTTTAGAAAAATTTCCATTTTTAATCAACCAGTCTGTTGCTTCTTTTCCTCCTGGACGCAATCTTTTTTTACCTAATTTAGCTAAAAATTGATGTCCTGCTTGTTTTGTCATGATATAAAACTTTCCTTTAAAAAATTTTTATAGATAATTCCACTCACTTAAGTCATTCACAATATGTGTTGGTACTTTTGGTAAATGAGGAATATCTGATTTTTGTGTAACGCCAGTTAACGTCAATAATGTATCTATTCCATTATCAATACCGGCTAAAATATCCGTTTGATAATTATCGCCAACCATTATAACATCCTCTTTACGAACGCCTAATCTATTGATTGCATGGTTCATAATAATAGACGATGGTTTTCCAATAATAACAGGTTCAACTCTTGTTGCTGCAACAAGTAACTCTTTAATAGCACCAGCTCCGGGAACAAATCCTTTTTCTGTTGGATATTGTTTGTCAATATTTGTCACAATATATTTTGCACCCTGTTGAATCGCTAAACTCGCCATTTTTAAATCATTGTATGTCACTTGTGTATCCAGCGCTTGCAATACAAAATTTGGATGTTCTTTTTCTTCAATAAATCCAGCATTTAAAAATTGTTCCTTCAAAATTTGTTCACCAATAACAAATCCTTTATTTCCTAATTTTTCAGCGAGCAAATAATCTAAAGCTGCTAAACCACTGGTATAAATTTGTGAGATATTCACCTCTATATCCAATGAATTTTGTAAAAACGCTTGTACCATTTCAGGAGATTTTGTTGCATTGTTGGTCACAAATAAAAATGGTATCTGTTTTTGTTGCAAGGTTTTAATAAAGCATTCTGCTTCATGTAATCTTTTTTTCCCTACATAAATAGTACCATCTAAATCAATTAAATATCCTTTGTATCTCATGCTTTTTTATCTCCTTTACGAATGACAAAAGCATGTTTTTTTGTCTTTTCTTTTTGTGGTTGTTTTTGTTGATGTGTATGCTTTTTATGATTAGATGTATTTTGTTTTTTACGTTTTTGTTGATTAGACTTGTGTGGAGCATTTTCTTTAGGCATAACAGGATTACCATTTAAAGAAAGTACAAAATAGGCACACCCAAAAGCACAATATTCACGTAAATAATCTTCCAGTGTATAAATTTTACTATCTTCTTCTACATTTTTCATATCATTTTTGTAGAATCCTTTTAAACGAAGTTGATTATGTCCCCAATCCCCTACAATATAATGATATTTTTGTAATAATTTAGTGTATCTATCTTCTAGAGCATCTATTTGAAAGCCGTTTTTAAAATCGACTTCTAGTGTATATTCATGTTCATTGATAAAAACAAGATTTTCTTTAACAAAAACTTTCGCTTCAGGGATATCTTGTATTTTTATTTCTTCATTTTCCAATATGTCACCTACTTACTAAGTTATATCTCGTTTATTATCTTAACACAGACAACCAAAAAAAGCACGATAGTCGTGCTTTTTATTCACATTGAATACCAAAGATATAATATATTTCTTGTTCTTCTACGATAAAATCTTTTCTTAGTAAATTATCAATATTTTCCAATGTGGTATTAGAACTGTCTTTATACACAAATAAAGGAATAAATTCATTTAATTGAATAGATTTGTTAAGTTTTGATTCATATATTTTTCCTGCCATACCATACATCAATTCAGGTAATTTTAATGGTTTAAGAAATCTATGACTTCCTAGTATTAATTGCAATGTATGATCGTTATATCGTAAAATCAATTCAAAAGGATTTATTTCTTTTTCATCTTGCATCAAAAAGTCACTTTCTTCAATAATCGTTTCTCCTGTATGTGTGATTTTTTTAAGAATATACGTCACTTTTTGCGCTTGATTTGGCGGAGTAATTTTTACTCTTATGGGAATATCTTCTAAAAAAATTGATAATAATGTTTCTTCATTTTTTGAAAAAGGATTTGCTTGTATTTTTCCTACAGATTGTGTACAACCACATAAACATAGTATTATACATAACAAAAAATATCTTTGTTTCATATACCATTTCCTCCTTTTATTTAACCAATGAATTTCTAATCATATTCATTCCTAATATAATAGTATGTAACACCTTCTGAAATAAAGAAGAAAGCACGGTTATTTACCGACAAAGATGTTTAATAATGTTTCTTCTTAATAGGCCATAATATAACATGAAGAGATACTGTTTCTAGTTGACAGCTGAATAAACAAAAAAGACGTATGACAGAAACTGTATAACGACCAAATGCTATACTATTCCTCTTTTTATTTATTATAACAAAAAACGCTTACAAATTCTATAAAAGAACAGCCCGAAGGTTGTTCTTTTAACTATATTGTCTTTTTTCATTATCTTTATATGCTGCATCAATAATGCCGCCGCCTAAACATTCTTCGCCGTCATAAAATACAACAGCTTGTCCAGGAGTAATGGCTCTAACTGGTTCATCAAAAATAATTTTTGCTTCTTTTTGTGAGTCTGATAAATGAACGGTCACACCAACATCAGCTTGTCTATATCTAAATTTAGCTGTACAGTGGAACACAGACGGTTTTTCTTCATCTGTTGTGAATTGTAATTCACTCGCTGTTAAATAATCCGTATATAAATACTCATGATGATAACCTTGTCCGACATATAAAATATTTTCTTTTAAATCTTTTCCGACGACAAACCAAGGTTCATGAACAGAATAACCTTTCACACCACCAATGCCTAATCCTTGTCTTTGTCCAATCGTATAATACATTAATCCGGCATGTTCACCAATGATATTGCCGTCTAATGTTTTCATAGGACCTGGCTGTGCTGGTAAATAGTGAGAAAGAAATTCTTTGAAATTACGTTCACCAATAAAGCATACCCCAGTGGAATCTTTTTTTGTTGCTGTAGCTAAACCAGTTTCTTGTGCGATGCGTCTTACCTCTGATTTTGGTAAATGCCCAATAGGAAACATCGCTTTTTGTAATTGTTCTTGGGATAATTGACTTAAAAAGTAAGTTTGATCTTTATTATTATCAACGCCTCTTAATAAGTGCTTTACACCATATTCATCTGTCGATAGACGTGCATAATGCCCCATTGCGACATAATCTGCACCTAAATCCATAGCATAGTCTAAAAAGGCTTTAAACTTTATTTCTTTATTGCACATCACATCAGGATTAGGTGTTCTATCTTTTTTATACTCATCTAAAAAGTACGTAAACACTTTATCCCAATATTCTTTTTCAAAATTCACCGAATAATACGGGATACCAATTTGCTGAGCAACTTTTTCAACATCTTTATAATCTTCCGTTGCTGTACAGACACCATTTTCGTCTGTATCATCCCAGTTTTTCATAAAAATACCTATCACATCGTATCCTTGTTCTTTCAAAAGAAGTGCTGTCACAGAAGAGTCTACTCCTCCACTCATGCCAACAACAACTCGAGTATTTGCATTTGTTTTTGTCATAAAATCACCATCATTTCGTTTGATTAAGCGATTGAAGGTCGCTTGACTGCATCTAGTATACAGATAATTAAAACCGATGTAAAACCAAAAAGCTTAGATAGACATATTTCGACGGATTTTTGAATTGTGCTTCTCTAAATACTCATAAAAAAGCACGACACGTAATTTAAGATTCCGTGCATTCTCTACTAGAGAAATCGTTTGTCGATTTGTTTTCTTAACACTTAATTGAAAAATAGTAACGGTACTATTCTTTACTTTTCGTATATATGTTGTATAGTTTATACTTGCAATCTCTTCTAAGGGGATAAAAATAAAACTCTTCTGATTCACAATGAGGGTATCTTTATATACATAAAGATGTAATTTTTTATCTTTGTATGAAGCATTTGAAGCAATAATACCATATCCAAATGTCACTTCTGGAAAGTATTCTTCAAAAATTGTATACATTTTTAAATTTTGTTTAATACGTTTCGTGCATGTTATCCATAGAAAAATACTAATTATTATCCCACCAAAACCTATCAAGTGTTTGACAACTTGTGAGTCGTTAAATCTCTTTAAGGATACATATTCCGAACCAATTATTGCATCTTTTGGCACAGCTCTTAAAAAATCGGTATATAAGTCAACAGTCACATTTGTAAATAAACGTTTTGAGCGACGTCCTACTTTTTCAACTGTTGGAACAAAAGTTGTCATGACATAGGCAGGTTGCTCTTTTAAACTTTGTTTTCGATGAAATAAATCACGCACGATAGTGTTGTTTTTTTCTGCTGCAAGCATAACATAGCCGTACTCATGTTTAATGAGGTATAATGTTGTTTCGTTTATTTCAATAGATGTTTTATCTATATCAAATACTTTTATTGCTACAGGATTGGCATATAGTAAAGTATATTGTTTATAAACTTGCCCTTTATCATAAGCGTCTTTTGCCAGTTGTTCATTAGATTGAAAAATATCCGATACGGCTGAACAAGAGAAAATGATAGCAAAAAAACTAATGAGTAATTTTATTTTTGTACCTTTTAATCGCTGTTTTCTCATTATGTTCTTCTCCTTGTCAATAACCGATATAAATATTTAAGAGCAAAAAATAAGAAAATAAGAGAAATAATCCACGCCCATGGTGCTACTTTTTTATACTGATAAACCGATACATAGCGTGATAATGTCATATTATCACTTGATAAATACTTAGGAAGATTATTTTCTATTTCTGTGTACCCAGACGTATATTTTGGCATAACTCTAACACATAAAGTAGGTTGTAATGTTGCTAATGCGTCTTTTTGGCTATAAATCATGTTCACATCTTTATCGTCTTTTTCTGCTTCTAATAAAATCGTACCATACTCATGTGTTACTATGTAAAAAAGAGTGCTATTTTTTGTCTTAATGACAGTATCTAATTTTTCAATAGCATGCACTCGTAAACGATAATCTCCAAGTGGCTGATCATCAGTGTACACAGAACCATAAAATGACGTTTGCCATTGATATGGTATGACTTGTTTGAATGTAAATAATATCGATAGTATGATACAACCTAATGATAGTAATAAATAAACACGTTTTTTCATAATATTAAAGATAAAGAGGTTGACCCGATATATGATAAAAAAATGGCAAGCAGACATGTTTGGGTATCCGCTTGCCATTGATACAGCATACATAAGACTAAATTTTTGAAATAAAATTTGTCAACTTCATTTTTGAGATAGCCCTTTTATGTTATTCCTCTTCTAATAATTCCACTAATAATGGATCTGTAATATCGACTGTTTCTTCTTGTTCAGTAGAAATATCTTTGTTTAATAAAGCAGACTCTTCTGCTGTTGGTTCAATAAGTCCCATTTTAATACGTAATTTTCTATCAACTTCAGCCATGATTTCTGGGTGTTCTAACAAGAATTTTTTAGCTGTTTCACGCCCTTGCCCAATTCTATCTTCACCATAAGAATACCATGACCCACTTTTCTTAATCATGTCATGCTCAACAGCTAAGTCTAAAATTTCTCCTGTTTTAGAAATACCTTCACCATACATGATGTCGACATAAACTGTTTTGAATGGTGGTGCCACTTTATTTTTTACAATTTTAATTTTTGTTGAGTTACCAATGATTTCAGAATCTTTGCTTCCTTTAATGGCTTCACTCTTACGTACTTCCATACGAATCGTTGAATAGAATTTTAAAGCACGTCCTCCTGGTGTTACTTCTGGATTTCCATATGTAACACCGACTTTTTCACGTAATTGGTTAATAAAAATAGCAACTGTTTTTTGTTTGTTAATCACACTTGATAATTTTCTTAACGCTTGTGACATTAAACGAGCTTGTAACCCAACATGAGAATCACCCATATCACCTTTAATTTCTGCTTTTGGTACAAGTGCAGCAACGGAGTCAATGACAATAACATCAATCGCACCTGAACTAATTAAAGCTTCAGCAATTTCAAGTGCTTCTTCCCCACTATCTGGCTGAGATAAGAATAAATCATCAATATCAATTCCCAAATTTTTAGCATAAAGAGGGTCCATTGCATGTTCTGCATCAATATATGCCGCTACTCCTCCAGTTTTTTGTACTTCTGCAACAACGTGTAAAGCTGTTGTTGTTTTACCAGATGATTCTGGACCATAAATTTCAATGATACGTCCACGAGGGAAACCACCAATGCCTAATGCAGAATCAATTAAAATAGAACCTGATGAAATGGCATCAATTTTTGTATCGGCTCTATCTCCTAAGCGCATAATGGATCCTTTACCAAAATCTTTTTCAATTTTCTTAATAGCATCTTGCAATGCCTTCATTCTTTCTTCACTAATAACCATAATGTTCTCCTTTTTCTTCGAGCAATTCTCTCAATTTGTTTAAACCAAATATTGCGGATAATTCTCTATTGGCATTTCTACCACGATTAAAATGTACGCAATATGATATAGGTTCTTTATTTGGCATTGCAATACCAATATACACCGTTCCAGATACTTTATCTTCTATTGCATGTTCATCAGCAATCCCAGTAAAAGAAAGACCAATATCACTACCATATAATGCCTTCACATTTTGTGCCATAGCCATAGCACATTCATGACTTATTGTTCCATATTTTAACAGTAATTCTGAAGGAATACAAAGTATTTTTTCTTTAGCACTTGTTTGATATGTGACAACACCGCCTGAAAAAACATCAGATGCACCAGAAACACTAACCAGCTTACTTTGACATAAACCACCTGTTAAACTTTCTGCAACACTGAGTGTATAGTGCTTTTCTTTTAATAAAGCAATCACAACATCAGCCAGTGTTTGATGATCGTATCCATAGAAATAAGGTTTTAATGGCTCTAAAATCAGCGCTTCCGTCTGTTTAATTTTTTCATCACATTCTTGTGTTGTTCGACCATTTGCGGTTAATCGAACGGTAACATCGCCTGTATATGCGTAAATCGCAATCGTAGGATTAGACTGTGTATCAATAATAGCACTAATTTTTTCTGCTAAAGCAGATTCACCGATATTTGTGAATCTCAGTGTTTTTGACACAAAAACACCACCTATTTTTTCTTTCAAAAAAGGCAATAGTTCTTTTTCCACCATTGTTGTCATTTCAGAGGGAGGACCAGGTAATACAGCATACATCACATTATCTTTTGTTGTCACCATACCAATAGCCAAGCCATTGTGGTTTTTTAAAATATGACTATTTTTGATATAGTGAGCTTGTCGCAAATTATTTTCTGGCATTTCTTTTTCAATTTTATGAAAATGATGTTTGATTTTATCAACAGCCTCATCATCTAATAATAATGTTTCTTGTAAATGTTCAGCTAATGCGTCTTTTGTTAAGTCATCTTTTGTAGGGCCAAGTCCTCCTGATAAAATCACTAAATCACTTCTTTTGGAAGCAATATTTAATAAACTACGTATTCTCTCTATATTATCACCAACACTTGTATGAAAATAAGTTGGAATACTCAATTCTTTTAAAACATTGGCAATATAATGCGTATTTGTATCTAATGTTTCACCTAAGAGTAATTCTGTTCCGACTGTAATAATTTCTGCTTTCATAAATAAACCCTCTATTTATAGTATATGCATTATGATGATAAATTTTCAAAAACAGAACGATTTTTATAAAAATACTCTATACCTGAATAAATGGTAAAGAATAAACAAATATATAAAAATATGTTTCCAACATGAAAATTATTCATTAGTAAAAAAATAATCGCAAACATTTGTGTAGCTGTTTTTATTTTTCCCGACCAGTCCGCAGCCATAACCTTTCCTTGTTCGACAAGTAATAAACGTAATCCAGTAACGGCTAATTCACGACAAACGATAATACACACAATCCAAGCAGGTATATAGTGCTTTTCAACTAACAAAATAAATGCTGTTAAGACAAGTATTTTATCTGCTAAAGGATCAGCAAATTTTCCAAAATTTGTAATGAGATGATATTTTCTAGCTAAATAACCATCTAACCAATCTGTTATACTTGCCAATACAAAAATCAGCGTTGCTATTTCAAAAGTTTGAAATACGTACATAGACACAATAAAAAATGGAATGGCAATCATTCTTGCTAGTGTTAATTTGTTTGCAATATTCATTTTTTATCACCTATTTTGCTAAATTGATTTTAACCGTTTCAACTCTCGATGTCGTTGGAACAGCCACATTTTGTCCATTTAGTGTTAATGTTGCTGCTTGAGAAATACCAAATGTAATTGTAACATCATTCGCATTATTTAAAGCACGAATAGTTGTTGGCACTTTATCTGTAATCGTTCTTTCTAAAATAACTTTCCCGTGAACAGACACACGCACCCATGTTGGTTCAGTCACTTTTATCGTTAAGTTATAGTCACCTTTATAATTTTTAAATGCATCACCTAGACCATACACGATTTGATTTGCTGTTGACGATTGAACAACCAAATTACTACCACCAGGTGCTACAGTATTTTGTGATACACCACTATTATTAGCTGTACTAGACTGTGTCGTTTCTGTTGTCGTTGTTGTGCTTTCAGTGGTCGTCGCAGTTGTTGTACTTGTTGTACTAGCTGTACTTGTTGTCGTAATAGATGCAGCAGTTGTCGTTGTTGTAGTCGTTGTTTCTACTGATTGCTGGAATAGTTTCGGTGAAAAATAAATTAACGAAGTAACAATGGCTAAAGCAATGGCACAAAATATAATAACAGGTTTTCTATTTTTCTTTTGTTCTGGTGTTGTAGCCGCCGTTGCTGGTTTAGGAGAAACCGGTGCTACTTTTTTCGGTTTATTCATTTTCATAGCTTGTTCTTTTTTCAAACGTTCTTTTTCTGCTAGTTCAGCTTGTCGTTTGTTTTCTTCAAGCAATTTTTCTCCGTCCATTTTTACAACAGAGGCATATTGCACAACGAAATTTTTCTTATAATAATCTCCTGGAATAATATCTAATTGATCATTTTCAATCGCTTCTAAATAGCGTAATTGGATACCCGTTTTTTCATGAATGTCATTTAGAGTATAGCCTAATTTTTCTCTTTTTTCTTTTAAAATATTACCTAAAGATGTCATAAAACTCTCCTTTTCACGTCTTTACATTTTATTATACCATACTTCAATTTAGTTTTAAAAATATGTCTTACTAAAAAATACTTAAAATCTATTTATTTTGAAAGTTATCTGTTCTCTTTATATGTATTTTATGTTATATTAAAAAAAGATACTTACAAAAGATGAAATATAAGGAATAACTAAATGAATACAAGTAAAAATAATAGGTTTATCATTTTAACAGCAACAATTATTATTGTTGCTATATTAAATATTTACTTTTTATCTTTAGTCACAACAACATTAGTAAAAGCAGAATATATTGCAGTCAGACAAAACGCTAATACCGACAGTGTTATCCAACAACTAGTCAAAAAAGATAGTAAAGTAACCATTTTAAAAAAAGAAAAAAATTGGGTACATATCTTTTACGATAATACACAAGGATGGATTCAAGAAGAAGACTTATATGCTGACCAAGTAAATGTAACACATTCAGGAAGTACAATGAGTGTGGCAAAAGAAAATGTATCTGTGTTTAAAGATCCTAGATCCACTGATAAAGAAATAGGAAAACTGGATAGACAAGCTACTTATTTAAAGTTTTTTGATAAAAATGACTGGAGCCAAATTCTTTATCAAAATGAATTAGCTTGGGTAGAATCATCTGCATTAAAAGAAACAACACAACAATCTGCAGAAAGTAATCAAGTCACTTCTAAAATAAAAGCAAATAATTATCCAGCAAGAAACATTATTAAAGCAACAGATCCAACAAGTTTACTCGCTTCTCCTGGTCCTTCAGGAGCATTGGAAAACATTTATAAAGGTGAGTTCTTATATGTAAAAGATAAGGAAGCTCAAAATGGCTATTATTCAGCAACGTCTAGTAGTAATATAGATGGTTATATCAATGCAAGTAAAGCAAAATTCTTTGAAAATGTAGCGCAAAGAGTTGGAACAAAATCAAAAACATTAAATGGTGCAACAATTGTGTTAGATCCAGGACATGGAGGAACAGACGGTGGTGCTGTTTCAAATATTTCAGAAAATATAAACGAACGTATTCTCGCTTTAAAAACAGCGGAAGTATTAAAAACATTATTAGAAGAAAGTGGTGCTAAAGTCATTATGACACGTACATCTGATGTTGATGTTACTTTAGAAAAACGTTCTGAAATTGCCAATACAGCACAAGCTGATGTGTTCATCAGCCTGCACTATGATTCAGCCGATGTAAAAGGTCCAAGTGGAACAACCGTTCACTACTTCCACTACGAAGATATGCGATTAGCAGACTTAGTAAATGAACAATTTGAAAATCTACCTTTAAAAACAAATGGTGTTAAATTAAGCGTTTATCAAGTTCTATACGATAATAAAGTGCCTTCTCTTCTTTTAGAATTAGGCTATATGAATAATGATAATGACGTGAAAATTTTTAATACAGAAGATTACAGACAAAAAGTGGCAACAGACGTTGTTAATGCTTTAAAAGTCTATTTTGATAACCAATAAAATGCTTGGGGCAACCCAAGTATTTTATTTTGGTTAGTTTATTCCAAATAAAAAAACAGTGAATAGCATTAGCCATTCACCATCAATATAAATTATTACTTATTCATTTGTATAATTGATACGTCATAGTTTCCTACATCATTTTTAACGATATGCATTTCTAAAACCTGCTCTTGTGTAAATGGTTTTGCAATCTGATGAAGTTCTTCAGTCGTTAAAGTGCCATATATTGTATTTGCTTCATGCACTTCACTTTGTTCAATAGGTGAATTTAAATATGAAACTATTTTTTGTTTTGGAAATAGTGTATCAACACTCATATCAAGAGCTCGTGCTATTTTTTCTTGATTTTTTTCAGAAATGTATGTGCGCCCTTTGATGTAATCATTTAATGTACTTGTTGCAATACCTGTTTCTTTTGAAATAGCTGTTTGTGTCTTTTGTTTTTTTAAAAGAGCGTCTTTTAAAGATTGACTCATCGCTTTTTTTAATATTTCTTTCAACTTATATCCTCTATTCACAAAATCTATATTTTTTATTTAAAACAAAATATTTAAGTCTATTATACTATAATAAAACATTAAATAAAAAGAATTTATATATAGAGAAAATAGATTTTATAGTATATAAAGCACTTTTCTATTTGACTATCCGAATTTATTCGGATAATATAGAATATATATAAAAGGAGGGATATTATCATGATTGTTTTATCTTTAAAAGCAGCACGTGCTAATGCCAATTTAACACTAATTGAAGCGTCAAAAATTTTGTCTATTAACAAAGATACATTATCTCGATATGAACGTAATTCTTCCCATATACCAAGATCAATTAGCTTGAAGATGCAAGAGTTATATCAAATTCCTGAAAAAAACTTATTTTTTGGTGATATTACAGAATTTCATAAAAAGAAACAAAAACATATACAAACAATGATACAAGAAAATGAATTTTAATCTTATGATAAAACAAAAAGGAGTCAGACAAATTGTCTAACTCTCTTTTTATTATGGCTCTATGTCAAATAGGGTTGATGACTCATAAAAGGTAGTGATGTAACAAATGTTATTTTTAAGTCACAAAGTGATGTACGGACAGAAGATTACAGACAAAAAGTGGCAACAGACGTTGTTAATGCTTTAAAAGTCTATTTTGATAACCAATAAAATGCTTGGGGCAACCCAAGTATTTTATTTTGGTTAGTTTATTCCAAATAAAAAAACAGTGAATAGCATTAGCCATTCACCATCAATATAAATTATTACTTATTCATTTGTATAATTGATACGTCATAGTTTCCTACATCATTTTTAACGATATGCATTTCTAAAACCTGCTCTTGTGTAAATGGTTTTGCAATCTGATGAAGTTCTTCAGTCGTTAAAGTGCCATATATTGTATTTGCTTCATGCACTTCACTTTGTTCAATAGGTGAATTTAAATATGAAACTATTTTTTGTTTTGGAAATAGTGTATCAACACTCATATCAAGAGCTCGTGCTATTTTTTCTTGATTTTTTTCAGAAATGTATGTGCGCCCTTTGATGTAATCATTTAATGTACTTGTTGCAATACCTGTTTCTTTTGAAATAGCTGTTTGTGTCTTTTGTTTTTTTAAAAGAGCGTCTTTTAAAGATTGACTCATCGCTTTTTTTAATATTTCTTTCAACTTATATCCTCTATTCACAAAATCTATATTTTTTATTTAAAACAAAATATTTAAGTCTATTATACTATAATAAAACATTAAATAAAAAGAATTTATATATAGAGAAAATAGATTTTATAGTATATAAAGCACTTTTCTATTTGACTATCCGAATTTATTCGGATAATATAGAATATATATAAAAGGAGGGATATTATCATGATTGTTTTATCTTTAAAAGCAGCACGTGCTAATGCCAATTTAACACTAATTGAAGCGTCAAAAATTTTGTCTATTAACAAAGATACATTATCTCGATATGAACGTAATTCTTCCCATATACCAAGATCAATTAGCTTGAAGATGCAAGAGTTATATCAAATTCCTGAAAAAAACTTATTTTTTGGTGATATTACAGAATTTCATAAAAAGAAACAAAAACATATACAAACAATGATACAAGAAAATGAATTTTAATCTTATGATAAAACAAAAAGGAGTCAGACAAATTGTCTAACTCTCTTTTTATTATGGCTCTATGTCAAATAGGGTTGATGACTCATAAAAGGTAGTGATGTAACAAATGTTATTTTTAAGTCACAAAGTGATGTACGGCTCACCGACATGTACACGATACATGTCTCTTCCCCTACGTTGTGCGGGGAAGGAGCTATTCGTACATCACTTTTGACTTAAACTATTAAGCAACTAGTGAAGTAGATGGTACGGTATATGGTACATATAACTTACAGATTAATAAAATACGA